>NZ_JAKMRZ010000040.1:0-1477 GCF_025772385.1 Campylobacter sp. FU_520
ATTCACCCCATTATACAAACTCCCACTAATAAAAGGTTTATCTATATCATCATCTAAAAATGAAATAATAACTTCATCTCCTATTCTAGGTGTATGGTAAAAACCTGAATGATTGCTTGCTACATTACTAGCTACTCTTAAGAATGGACTATGGTGATACATGTTTGTTTTATTATCTAATTCTTCTTGATTAGCATAAAGATTAATCCTTACTTTTACTCTTCCATATTCATCTGTATATATGGTATTTCTTTGATTTTCTATATTAGAATCTTCTCCTATAACTATACCCATGGTATTAATTGGAGGTTTTGGTTTAGATTTAAAACTAGGTGTAAAGGTTAAAAAAGATGGGGTAAGGGTTAAATTATTTGTATAAGATTTGCTTAGATTTAAGTCTTTAATATTTAAATTATCATTGGTATTGATAGTATTAGCTAAAATAGCATCATCAATTAAAATTTGTTCTTTTGCTATAATGGTATATTCTTTGGTGGTTTCTTCTTGAATATTAATTTTAATACTTTCATTTAAACTAAGATGATAAATATTGCTTTTTGCTTTTAGTATATTATTAAGCATAGTATTTCTTTTTTCTTTTAGGGTAGGGGATTGTTTTAAATTAATATTTTGTGTAAAGGAATACTCACTTTCATAAGAATGCTCATTATAATGTGTATTGGCATTTTGTGCTTTAGTGCTTAAGGAATATAAACTTAAAGGTTGTTTGGAATTATTACTAGAATGAGTAAAAGCATTAGTTTGTATTTGTTTTTCTTTATTTAGTGCGTAAATACAAGTTTCATTAAGATGGTTGTTGATATTAGGATTAAAAACTATATCTTTTATTTTGCCTTTATGAGTATAAAAATCATAAAAATAAATATTATCTTTATCTTCATAAAAATAAATACCATGATTGTGTGCTAATCTTGTGATAAATTCTAAATCACTTTCATTGTATTGAGAAATTAATTCTTTAGTTTCATATATATGATGAATATTAGAAAAATCAATGTTTTTATTTAGCTTGGTGTTATAATAGGCTAAGGTTTGTTTAATTACTTCTATTATGTTTGTATGAGTATAAATACGATTTGCTTTATTAAAATCAAGTCTTATTAAAGGAGAATGCAAGTTAAACTTAAAAAAATGTTTATGGTTTAATTGTTTAAAATTTTCTTTTACAATATTGCTAGCACTGCCTTGATTAACACCTAAATAGTCAACATAAGATATTATTCCCCGATAAATCATATCAATATTAGTTGAAAAGTCTATTTTTTTGTTTTCATAAGGATTTTTAATTATAAGTGAAGCTTCTTTATCAATAAGCATATTAGGATTAAATTCAATATTGTCATCACTAAAAATATCATTATTGATATTTTCATAAAAACCTTCACATTCACATAAAAAGATCTGATCCAAGCTTTCTTTTATAATGGCTTTTGTGATTTTAAAATCAAGTTTGTTA
>NZ_JAKMRZ010000041.1:0-1233 GCF_025772385.1 Campylobacter sp. FU_520
GCTTTTAACATCTATCATAGCTGAATCTTTGGTTTTATGATTGATGAAATCAAAGAAAGAGTTGAGGCCATTTTGTATAGCTTGTAAAGGTGATAGGTAATAAGAAATAATAAAATAAAGTAAAATAGTACTTATAATACTTGTAAAAATAACTATAATAATCTGAATATAAGCTATCTTCTTGCTCGATTGAGAAATTGTATCGATATATGCCATATTGCACACTGTATATCCATCTACATTGTCACACATTCCGAGTCTTTCGTGATTTTCCTTGCTAGTATAAAAAAATGGCTCACCTTCTTTTACCTTGCTAAATTTGTCTGCTACGATAGCAACATTTGGATCATTTCCGATATAATTTTTACTTGTTGAAACAAATGAAAAACGATTTTTATCATAAATAAAAGACGCACCTGGCATTTGTTTAAGACTATCTTCTAAATCTTTAACCAAAACATCAATTGCTAGCACTCCTATAAAATTACCATCTTTATATATTGGCATGGCATAAGTAAAGCAAGGTAAACCTGTAGTTACATCAATATAAGAAGGAGTGATATATAGGCTATTATTTTTCATTGCCTCTATATAAAATTCTCTTGTTCTTGCGTCATAGTTATCAGCTTTTCCATAAATTCCATAGTCTAAACCTTTGCTATCACTATCTGGGTCGCTTACTATTAATTCTCCATTTGATTGAGCTAGATAAACCGCTAGAAAATTACCAGAATCTCTGAATGATCTTAATTGATAGCCTATATTGTCCATTAGCTTCTCTGTTGAATTCAAACTAGAATAGGGATGTCTGAGTATAGTTTCGCTTAATTTTTTCAATGAGTCAGATGTATCATCTTTAAAATTAGTCATAAGATTTTTTGTAGAAATTAAACGATTTTGTTCAGAATTAACAATTTCTTGAAAAAGAGCATCTTTAACAAAAATAAATGTTATAATTCCTAGAATCAAAAGACATACAATTGCTATGATATTTGCAATCAAGGCAACTTTTATTTTAACACTTTTCATTGCTTTTCTCCTAAAATATTTTTGCAATTATAAATTAAATTTTTATAATAAAAATTTAATTTTGATTTAATATTGTAAATTCTACAAAAAGACAAAAAGATTAGGAAATTGATAAATTAAATTTGAAAGTTTTACTAAGCTAATTAGCTTACTAATTAACCCGCCTTTATATTAAACCAAACCCATTAAGGGTTTAGTTAATTA
>NZ_JAKMRZ010000042.1:0-1114 GCF_025772385.1 Campylobacter sp. FU_520
TATTATCTCTTCATTATGTTTTTAATTACTTTTTATAATTTTTATTAAATAATTAATTTTATATTTAAATAATATATTTTTTTATTAAAGATAATATAAGATAATTTTCCTCGAAAAACTACAAAAACTATAAACAAGGATGATTTATGGGAAAAACTACCAAAACATTGACAGGCAAACTCACTTTTTTTGTATTCTTAGCAATTATAGCTATTTTATTTATTGCAAATGCTTTTAACTATGCTGAAGTAAAGCACGATGTGCAAAAACTTATTAATGACATACAAGTTAAAACTATGCAAGATGTTTTAAAAAGCTTTGATGATTACACTGCTTCAAGAAGCGATGCTATAAAAGCTGTTGCGGCTGAAATTCAAAAAAACCCCAATGCAAGTTTAGAAGAAATCTACACTATGGTTAAAGTTGCAAAAGAGTCAAGTCGTTTTGATGTTTTGTATGTAGGGCTTGCAAAAAATGGTGCAATGATTAGATCAAATGGAAATCATCAAATGCCTTCTGATGGCTATGATCCAAGAACTAGAGCTTGGTATACAAGTGTTGCATCTGGAGAAGATAAAGTTGTGATTTCAAAACCTTATATGGCTCCAAGCTTAAAAGCTCCTTCTTTGGCTTTTTCATATCCTATTGTTGTTGATGGTAAATTTATAGGTGCAGTTGGTGGAAATTATGATCTAAAGACTTTTTCAGACAATGTATTAGCAATGGGAAGATCTCAAAGTGGATACACTGTGGTTTTAGATGATGAAGGAACTATGCTGTTTCATGAATCTTCAAAAGTATTATTAGCAAAAGATGATTTATCTCAAAATATCGTAAAGACTTATCTTTCTACTCCAGAAGGTAAAACAGGACAACTTTCAAGTGAACCTATGATTATTGAAGATGGAAATGCTCCACGTAAAGCGGTAATATGTCAAGAATCCTCAACAGGATATAATGTTTGTGTAATAGCAGATGAAAAAATTTATAAAGATCCGGTAAATAATGCCTTGATAAAACAGATCATCATAGGAACTATAAGCCTAATAATAGCTCTTGTAATTATAAGATTTGTGATCAATTACAACTTATCTCCTCTACAAAAAATCCAAAT
>NZ_JAKMRZ010000043.1:0-1105 GCF_025772385.1 Campylobacter sp. FU_520
GACATAAATGTAGAACTAAAAGCTATCAATCAAACATTGAGAGTAAATGCTAAAATACAAGTTTCTGACTTGTTTTTTACTATAGGGGAAACAGGATCTTATGGTTCAAATTATTCAATTAATATTGGAGAATTTGGCAATAATGGTTATGGAGGGCAAGGATATTATAAAAATCATTATAGAGAAATACATATTACTAAAGCTTACAATTACCATCCTACTATGGAATTATATATTTTTGGTTTTGATAGTAAAGAAGACGCTATAGACTCTATAGATAAAATAAATTTTACTTACCAATCAGCTTATGGTGGTAATACTAAATATGATATGAAATGTATGTTTTATAATGAAATTGCTATAAAAGGCGATGGTAAAAGCCAACAATTTCCTTCAAATAAATGGGGAGTTATGATAGTAGATTTTGGCGGAACTGAAGTTGGCTACTCTCAGTGTCTTGGAGTTTATAAAAAACACAACGGAATATATACTTTCAAAACTACCTATAAGGGTAAAACCTATACGAGTATTTTGCACTTAAAATTGAGTGAATAAACATTTAGCCTATAAAAAATTAAATTTTATATAGGCTATTTTAAAATTCATGTGATTTTTAAGGTAATTTCAAGTGCAAATAGGTAGGTTTTATGTATTTATTATTTAAATCTTCAAACTTATATATGCCGTTGTTTTGTTTAGATAAATAAACACACTGATCTTGCTGAAACAATCCTATTCCAAAATAATTAGATAAAAAAGGTTTTTTTCCATTACCTCTAGCTTCATAATTCCAACAATGTGTAATTTTTTGAATATTACCATTATAGGCAGGAGTGTATGTTACTTTAATATTTGCATTTCGTGCGTCTTCTATGCTTTTATACCCAAAAAGAGTTATAGCAGTCATACTTCCTATGTGAGTCATTGTAAAAGTAGAATATCCTTCTGAATAATATCCTTCTTCTTTTCCATCAGATTCTGGGCTTCCCAATTCATACACAATATGCCCTGTAGATTCTCCAAGTATCCCTCTCATCTCATAAACACTAATCTTAGCACTAGCTTTTAATACCTGATTAAAAGCTTTAGCTTCCACATTTATGCT
>NZ_JAKMRZ010000044.1:0-1005 GCF_025772385.1 Campylobacter sp. FU_520
TTCTACCATTAGCATCTCTTGAAGCTTCTACTCCTGTACTATCTTTTACTGAGTTAATAGCTGCTACTAAAGCTCCGTTTTGATCACTATCTTGATACTCTATCCTACCTATTTTAACCCCATTAATAGCAAAATCATCGCTTGTAACACCAGCTTTCACAGGACCTACACCTGTAGTTTCTACTAAGAAATTTGCTCTAACACCTGTGATATCTGCTACCCTATTAATCTCTTCAGCTAAAGCTCCCATACCTGTTCCTACTGAAGTAGAAATCACTACAGGCTGGAATTTAAAATCATCTACACCATTATAGTTTTTAATGGTTAGTTGAGCTATACCACTTTGTTTAGCTTGAGAACCTGTTTCAAATCTAGTAACACCAATTTTACTTGACTGAGTTGGGCCTATGCTAGCTTTTACAGTTTGATTTGACTGAGCACCAATTTGAAATTCTTGATTAGTAAAATTTCCACTTAAAAGTTGCTTACCATTAAATGCTGTAGTATTTGCGATATTATCAAGTTCTTCCATCAAACGGTTAATATCAGCTTGAAGCATGTTTCTTGTTTTAGTGCTTTGACCATCTTGAGCAGCTTGAGTAGCCTTTACTTTGATAGTATCTAAGATTTTAAGTTGCTCATCCATAGCCTTATCAGCTGTTTGTAAAATACCTATGGCGTCATTACCATTGTTTATAGCCTGACCTAAAGTTGCAGCTTGTGATCTTAAACTATCAGCAATAGCCATCCCTGAAGCATCATCAGCTGCAGAGTTGATTCTAAGACCTGAACTAAGTCTACCTAAAGATTTATCCAACTCTCTTGCTGTGATAGTTGAATTTGCGTGTGCATTCATTGCACCTATGTTGGTGTTTATTCTAAAACCCATTTTAAATCCTTTCAAAATATTGCTTGGCAATTTAAAAGCAATAAGTGTTCCAAGTTTTAAATTAAGAGTTTTAAATTAAGAGTTTTAAATTAAGAGTTTTAAATTAAGAGTTTTAA
>NZ_JAKMRZ010000045.1:0-820 GCF_025772385.1 Campylobacter sp. FU_520
GAAAACATCACTAAAACTAAAAATGCATTAGAACAAGATGCTAAAGCAGTAGAACAATCAGTAGAAACTGCTAAAGAAATAGAAGGTGGTAATCTAACAGCAAGAATAACAGCAATTCCTGCTAATCCTCAATTAATAGAATTAAAAAATGTATTAAATGACATGCTAAATGTATTAGAACAAAAGGTTGGTTCTAATATGAATGAAATTAATAGAGTATTTGATAGCTATAAAGCCTTAGACTTTACCACTGAAGTTAAAAATGCTAAAGGTGGGGTTGAAGTAACAGCAAATGCTTTAGGCCAAGAAATAGTAGCTATGCTAAGACAATCATCTGAATTTGCTTCTTTATTAGCAGATGAGAGTGGTAAATTACAAAGTGCTGTTAAGAACTTAACAGATTCTTCATCAAGCCAAGCTTCTTCTTTAGAAGAAACAGCAGCAGCATTAGAAGAAATTACTTCTTCTATGCAAAATGTATCTCATAAAACTAGTGAAGTAATTGCTCAAAGTGAAGAGATTAAAAATGTTACTTCTATAATAGGAGATATTGCAGATCAAATTAACTTGCTTGCATTAAATGCAGCTATTGAAGCAGCACGTGCTGGTGAACATGGACGTGGCTTTGCTGTTGTTGCTGATGAAGTTAGAAATCTAGCAGAAAGAACTCAAAAGTCTTTAGGTGAGATTGAAGCTAATACTAATATCTTAGTTCAATCTATTAATGAAATGGGTGAGAGTATTAAAGAACAAACTACAGGTATTACTCAAATAAATGATGCTGTAGCACAAATTGATCATGTAACTCAAGAGAACTTAA
>NZ_JAKMRZ010000046.1:0-581 GCF_025772385.1 Campylobacter sp. FU_520
ATTAAGAGTTTTAAATTAAGAGTTTTAAATTAAGAGTTTTAAATTAAGAGTTTTAAAAACACCTTGAAAATCAAGGTGTTTTGGATTTCTTAACTATTGTAATAATCTCATTACATTTTGTTGCATAGCATTAGCTTGACTCATAGCATAAGATCCACTTTGAGCCAAGATATTATACTTAGCAAAGTTTGCGCTTTCTGCTGCAAAGTCTACATCTCTAATGTTTGATTCAGCTGATTTGATATTTACTTGAGTTACGCTAATATTATTAAGCGTAGCTGTGATTTGATTTTGCACTGCACCAAGATCAGCCCTAATAGAGTCTAGGTTAGTAATAGCAGTTTCAGCTATATCCATTACAGCCATAGCACCTTTAAGTGTAGTAACACCAGCTTGTTGATCTTTAGCAGCTATATCTTTTAAATGCGCATCACTATGTCCAAAGTTAGCAAACTGAGAAGAGCCATCTCCGGTAGCTGTAAAGCCAAAAGCAATAGAAAAAGCGGTAACAAAAGCTAAGTTGTTTTCATAAACTTGAGAATAATTATGTCCACTTCCTACAGAAAAACCTGAACCCGCAC
>NZ_JAKMRZ010000005.1:0-94919 GCF_025772385.1 Campylobacter sp. FU_520
TTACTATTTTAGCAAAAAATGAAGCTTTGTTTAAAGCTTTAAATTTGCAAGAATTTCCAAATATTAAATTAAAAATATCTCAAGAAAGAATTAATTTAAGCACTCAAGATGAGCTTATCATCTCTTTAAATAAAAAAGAAAAAAGTAAAAGAGTTAGAAAAGCAAGTTTGGTAATAGATGAGCTTAGGGTTGGGGATTTTGTTGTGCATGAAGATTATGGTGTAGCTAAATTTTTAGGTCTTGAGATTATTATAATTGCAGGAGCAAAAAAAGAATTTGTAGCTCTTGGGTATTTAAATAATGACAAGCTTTTATTACCTGTTGAAAATTTATATATGATTGATAAATATATCGGTGCAAGTGGTGGTGTGCCTTTACTTGATAAGCTTGGAAAAGGAAGTTTTCTAAAAATCAAGGAAAGATTAAAAGAAAAATTATTTGCCATTGCTTCAAATATAGTTTCTTTAGCAGCGGCTAGAGCTTTGATAAAAGCAAAAGAATTAAAAATTTCTCAAGAATTACAAGATGAATTTATCAATAAGGCAGGATTTTTTTACACTAAAGATCAAAGTCAAGTTTGTCAAGAAATCACTCAAGATTTAAAAAGTATGCAGGTGATGGATAGGCTTTTAAGTGGCGATGTGGGTTTTGGTAAAACAGAAGTTGCTATGAACGCTATATTTACTTGTGTAAAAAGTGGTTATACGGCTTTATTTTTTGTGCCAACTACTTTGCTTTCAGCCCAGCATTTTAAAACCTTAAAACGAAGATTTGATTTTTTTGATATAGAGGTTTTTAAACTAGATCGTTTTACTAGTGCTAAAGAAAAAAAACAAGTTTTAGCATTTTTAAAAGAAAATAAGCCTTGTGTGGTGGTTGGAACGCATTCTCTTTTAGGGGTTGAATGTGAAAATTTAGGTTTAGTTGTGATAGATGAGGAGCATAAATTTGGTGTAAAACAAAAAGAAAAACTCAAGGAATTAAGTAAAAACTCCCATATTCTATCTATGTCAGCAACGCCTATACCAAGAAGTTTAAATCAAGCTCTTAGTTCTTTAAAATCATATAGTGTTTTACAAACTCCACCTGAGGATCGTTTGGATGTGCGTACCTTTGTTAGAGAAAGTAATGATGCTTTGATTAAAGAAGCTATTTCAAGAGAATTAAGAAGAGCAGGGCAGATTTTTTATATACACAATCATATAGCAAGTATTGATGGGTGTAAAAAATATCTTTTAGATTTGTTTCCAAATTTAAAAATTTTAATCTTGCATTCTAAAATAGACGCAAAAACTACCGAAGAAGAAATGATTAAATTTGAAAATAAAGAATATGATTTATTGCTTTGTACTTCTATAGTTGAAAGTGGTATTGATTTGGCAAATGCAAATACTATTATAGTAGAAAATTCAGATCGCTTTGGTATGGCTGATTTGCACCAACTTAGAGGAAGAGTAGGGCGTAGTGCTAAGCAAGGATATTGTTATTTTTTGATTGAAGATAAGGAAAAAATCACAAAAGATTCTTTAAAAAGACTTACGAGCTTAGAGAGTAATTCTTATTTAGGTTCAGGAAGCGTGCTTGCTTACCATGATTTAGAAATTCGTGGGGGTGGAAATTTATTAGGTGTAGATCAAAGTGGGCATATAGAGCAAATTGGTTATAGTTTGTATCTTAAAATGTTAGAAGATGAAATTAATAAGCTAAGTAAAAAAGAAGAGACTAAAGAGAAAAAAATAGATTTAAAGCTTAACATCAATGCCTTTTTAAATAGTGAGTATATTAGTGAAGATCGTTTGAGATTAGAACTTTATAGAAGACTTAGTAAGTGTATGAGTGTTAATGAAGTTTATGAGATAGAAAGTGAGATGAATGATCGTTTTGGTAAGCCCGATATTTTTACTAAGCAATTTTTGGATTTAATCATCATAAAAATTTTAGCTAGCAAGCATTATAAGTTAGTGAGCAATTATGAACAAAATATTTGTTTTGTAAAAGATGATGAGAGCAAGGAAGTTATTAAAGCAAAAAGTAAAGACGATGATGATGTAATTGAGGCTATTTTGATGCATTTAAGAAAGAGTGAAAAAGCATGAGCGGATATGAAATTTTTAAAGCTTTAGTTAATGCAAATATTGATTATAAAGATTTTGAGTGGCTAGAAAATAATACTTTAAGCGAGTTTGAAATTTTAATTTCTGTGGTTTTAACTCAAAATACAAACTGGAAAAATGTATTAAAAGCTTTGACAAATTTAAAACAAGCAAATATTACTAAGATAGAAGATTTATCAAATTTAAGCACTCAAGATTTAGCGCTTTTAATAAAACCAAGTGGATTTTATAATACCAAGGCAAAATATATTAAAAATTTCACTCAAAAATATTTCCAAGATTTTAATTCTTTTGAGTTTTTTAAAGAAGAAGTAGATAGAGAATGGCTTTTGAGTATTAAGGGTTTTGGTCAAGAAAGTGCAGATGGAATTTTAAATTATATATGCAAAAAAGAAGTTTTAGTAGTTGATGCTTATAGCGCAAAAATAGCTAATTATTTAGGCTATGAGTGTCAAAGTTATGATGAATTGGCAGATTTTTTTAAAAAAGACATAGCTAAAAACCAACAAGAATTGTGTGTTTTACTAAAAAAAGAATGTAAATTATACGAGCTTTATCAAATTTTTCATGCTTTAATTGTTTCTTTTTGTAAAATGCATTTTCAAGGTAAAAAACTTTCAGCAGATGGTGCGCTTATTTTAGATCCTTTAAAATTTTAAATTTATTTTTTATTTAAAAAGTTAATTTTTTACGATTAAAGTGCTATAATGTATTTAACTTCATAAAAAGGAGAAGTAATGAATACAAGTATAGTTGGAAAGCAATTTGAGCTAACTGAGTCTATAAAAGAGTATGTGGAAAAAAGCTTTGATGCTTTAAGTAAATATGGCTTAGATGTGATTTCTGCGCGTTGTGTTATAAGTGCTGATGAAAGGCATGGAAAGAAAGGATTTTGGGCTGAATTTAGCATTAACTTAGCTGGTATTAATACAGTGGTTGTAAAGCAAAAGGATAAAGACTTATATGCTGCTATAGATTTAGCTATTGATAGAATTTCTAAGGTTTTAAGAAGATTGCATGATAAAAATATTACCCATAAGCATCAAGATGAGATAAAAGAAAATTTAGTATTGCCAAGTGTGATTGAGGAAGATGAGATAGTTCCAATGGAGCTTGAATTATATAAACCTTTAGAAATTGAAGAGGCATTAGAAAAGCTAAAAGCAAGTAAAGATATATTTTTAGTTTTTAATGATATAGATGCAAAAATGAGGGTTTTATATAAGAAAAAAGATGGTAAATTTGGTTTATTTTAAAAAAATCTAGCCTTTTTTAAAGGCTAGATGTATTAGAAGAGTTTGTTAAAGATTTTATCTATTGCTTGATTTACTTTTTTACCCGTATTTTTAGCACCATCACTAGCATTTCCGCCTATTGTATTAACAATAGAATTTACAACACTTTTTGTATCAAGGCTTACTTTAGGATCTTGTGTTGTTCCTTTTATAATGCCTTTAAAATTTGCTCTATCAATAACAATATTAAAAGGAATGTTTAATTTAGTACTTTTTGTATCAATCTTACCTTTGCTGATGTTTATGTTACTTCTATCGGCCACTAGGTTTAAATTTAAATCTATAAGATTTTTATTGATATTTATTTTGGCTTCACCATTGCGATATATATCTTGAGTGATATCTTTTTGTAAAAGTAGCATTAAGGCGCTTGTGATGAGGTTTTTCTTAAGTTGTCCATCAGCTAAATTCATTAGCACCACACCGCTTTCTTTTAAAAGATTATAATCGATACTTAAATTTGATTTTGCTTGATAATAATCAGGTAAATCTAAACTTTGAGCTAAATTTGAAAGATCGGTATTTTGCATTTTAGCGTTAAAAATATTATTTTTTAAAGTGGCATTTAATGAGCCGTTAAATATATTTTTACTATTAATGCTTGCATCTATTAAAGCGTTTTTAAAATCAAATTTTCCTTCAAAATCAGCCTTGCCTTTTAAGTTTCTATCAACTAAAAATCCTAGCTTAGAAAAATCTTGCAATGAAATATTATAAGTGCTTGCTAAAGCCATTTGATTAAGATCAAATTTGCCTTTTAATGAATTAATATTTGCAAATGAACTTAGAGCTTTAGCATTAAAATCAATGATTGATTTAGAAATTTTTCCATCAAGATTGATTTTTGCTGAAGTATTCTTTGGAAATTTTTTCTCTAAAAGCTTAGATAATTCTACTTCATTAAAAGAAGAATTAATAATTGCTTTAAAATCGCCATTAATATTGTTAAAATCAAGTGTTTTTAAATCAATATCAGCATTTATATCACCAAATGCTAAAACTTTTTGTCCTATTAAAGGAAAAAGTTGCTCTAATTTTATATTATCAATTTTTGCTTGTAAACTTTTTCCATTAGATTTTGCATTGATAAGCCCTTGCATGATTTTAATATTTGCATCAAGATTTTGAATTTGATTTGCCTTAAGATCAACTTTGGCATCTAAATTTAAAGGTCCATTGAGATCTTGCTTGGTTAAAGGTTTTAATTTATTAAGATTATCTACAAAAGCACTAATTTGTGCTTTTAAATCTTTATTTGTAAGATTATATGAGCCTTTTAGCTGAGATATTTTTGCTATGTTTGAATCAAGCAAAGCTTCATAATCAATCAAAGAATTTTTCGCATTTGCTTTAGCTTGTAAGTTAAAACTTGTTTTTGGAAAATCAAGATTGCTTAGTTTTTTAAATTCTATAACATTTATATTTGCATTATTTAATCTAGCATTTAGATTGAAATTTTTAAAATCAAGCCCTTGTGCTTTTAAATCTAAAACTAATTTAGAATTAATAAAAGCAGGTATAGAGATAGTCTTTAAAAGCTCTGCTACTTCTATATTAGTTGTATTGATGTTAAGATTATTATTTTCTAAAATAGCTTTTAAGTTACCACCAAATCCAAGCAAGTGAGCATCTAATTTTTGCAATTGATTGCTTGCAAAAAGTAAATTACCTTGAATTTGACTGTTACCTTGGAGTTTCATTTTAGCTAGAGATGAAAATTGATTAAAATCATCTATTTTGATGTCAAAATCACTAGTTAAGTTTTGTTTTGTTACATCATAAATACTTTTTTGTGTATAAAATTTAAAAAAATTGCTTAAAATTTCACTTTTAGATATAACTTCATTGTTTTGGATCAAAGATCTTATTTCACCCTTTATATAGCTTTGTTTTGGCAGGCTTAGATTAAAATCTTTTTCAATGAGAGTATTGTTGATAGAACTTGTGTAAAAATTAATCAAAGCATTACCATTTGGTTTTAAATCTTTAGCTTGTATATCACTGATGATACTAATTTTTCCTTGAGCATATCTTGGTAGATTAGCAAAATCTAAAATTTGGGCTATATCTATATTTTTGCCAATAAATTCAAGATTTATAGGAGAAAAATCAACGATTTTTGCATCTAAACTAAGATTAGAATCAAACAAAAACCCATTACCTTTTACTAAAAAATCGCTACTTTTACCTACAACATTGCCCTTAAATGTAAAATCTTTATCGCTTTTTAAGCCAAGTTCTTGAATATAATTTTGTTTAAGTCCTAAAAGATAGTTTAAATCAAACCCTAGTCTTAAAGGTGATATACCACCTTCTATGTTAGCAAAAAATTTATCATCAATATTTGCTTTAATGTCAAGTTGTGAAAAACTAATTTTAAAATTTTCAAATTTAACATTCATACCGCTTTTTTGAGCAATTATCGTTTCGATTCTTGGCTTTAAAAAATCATTACCCATACTTGTAAATAGTAATGTATATATGGCTAATAATGCTACACATACTACGCCTAAAAGAATGTAAAGAATTTTTTTCATGAGAAACCTTTATAATGATATATCATAAAAATTTAGTGTAATAGACTAAACTTATATGATATATTTTACTTAATTTATTGACAATTAACTTTCTTTAATGTATAATTCTATCACTCAAAAACAAAGAGTGCTAAAAATAGCACATTTTAGAAAGGATAAAAAATGAATTTTCAACCTCTAGGAAAGCGTATTTTAGTAAAACGCTTAGAAGAAATGAAAACTACTGCTTCTGGGATTATTATACCAGATAATGCTAAAGAAAAACCATTAAATGGTGAAGTTGTTGCAGTAAGTAAAGAAATAGAAGATATTAAAGTAAGTGATAAAGTAATGTTTGCAAAATACGGTGGGACTGAAATTAAACTTGATAATGAAGAGTATTTAGTTCTTAATGTTGAAGATGTTTTAGGGATTATTAAATAAAAAAGGATAAAAAATGGCAAAAGAAATATTTTTTTCAGATGAAGCAAGAAATAAACTTTATGAAGGTGTTAAAAAACTTAATGATGCAGTAAAAGTTACTATGGGACCACGCGGTCGTAATGTATTAATCCAAAAAAGTTTTGGTGCTCCTACTATCACAAAAGATGGTGTGAGTGTGGCTAAAGAAGTAGAATTAAAAGATTCTTTAGAAAATATGGGTGCTTCTTTAGTTAGAGAAGTAGCTAGCAAAACAGCCGATCAAGCAGGTGATGGAACAACAACAGCAACAGTTTTAGCGCATGCTATTTTTAAAGAAGGTTTAAGAAATATCACAGCAGGTGCTAATCCTATCGAGGTTAAAAGAGGTATGGATAAAGCTTGTGAAGCTATAGTTGCTGAACTTAAAAAACTTTCTCGTGAAGTTAAAGATAAAAAAGAAATCGCTCAAGTTGCAACAATTTCTGCAAATTCAGATGAGAAAATCGGAAATTTAATTGCTGATGCTATGGAAAAAGTTGGAAAAGATGGTGTTATCACTGTTGAAGAAGCAAAATCAATCAATGATGAATTAAATGTGGTTGAAGGTATGCAATTTGATAGAGGATATTTAAGCCCATATTTCATTACAAATACTGAAAAAATGACAGCTGAATTACAAAATCCATTTATTTTGTTATTTGATAAAAAAATTGCTAATTTAAAAGATTTACTACCTATTTTAGAACAAATTCAAAAAACAGGAAAACCACTTTTAATTATAGCTGAAGACATTGAAGGTGAAGCTTTAGCAACTTTAGTTGTAAATAAATTAAGAGGTGTTTTAAATATTTCAGCGGTTAAAGCTCCTGGTTTTGGCGATAGAAGAAAAGCTATGCTTGAAGATATTGCTATTTTAACAGGTGGTGAAGTGATTTCTGAAGAGCTTGGAAGAACTTTAGAAAGTGCTAGTATTCAAGATTTAGGTCAAGCTTCAAGTGTGATTATTGATAAAGATAATACAACTATTGTAAATGGAGCAGGTGAGAAAGCAAATATTGATGCAAGAATTAACCAAATCAAAGCTCAAATTGCTGAAACAAGCTCAGATTATGATAGAGAAAAATTACAAGAAAGATTAGCTAAATTAAGCGGTGGTGTAGCGGTGATTAAAGTTGGTGCGGCTACTGAAACTGAAATGAAAGAGAAAAAAGATAGAGTTGATGATGCATTAAGTGCTACAAAAGCTGCTGTTGAAGAAGGTATAGTAATAGGTGGTGGTGCTGCATTAATCAAAGCAAAATCAAAAATCAGCTTGAATTTAGAAGGTGATGAGGCTATTGGTGCAGCTATTGTAGAAAGAGCATTAAGAGCACCTTTAAGACAAATTGCTGAAAATGCTGGATTTGATGCTGGTGTAGTTGTAAATACAGTAGAAAATAGTAAAGAAGAAAATACTGGTTTTGATGCTGCAAAAGGTGAGTATGTAAATATGCTTGAAAGCGGTATTATTGATCCTGTTAAAGTAGAAAGAGTGGCTTTACTTAATGCAGTTTCAGTAGCTAGCATGCTTTTAACAACTGAAGCTACAATTAGCGAAATTAAAGAAGATAAACCTGCTATGCCTGATATGAGTGGCATGGGCGGTATGGGAGGCATGGGTGGTATGATGTAATACCATCTTTTTGCTGCTTTTGAGTTGCTTTTTATGTAAAGCAACTCATTCTTTTTTATTTTTCTGCACTGATTTTTATTTTTGTTATAATAGATGTAAAATTACAAGGATTTTACATGAACAATTTACAAGAAGAACAATTTTCTAACTCAAAATATATTAAACCTAAAAGATACACTTATATAGGTAAAGATAACAAAAAATACACTTGGGATTTTATAGAAGCACTAGATAGTGTTTCTGTTTTTTTATATCATACTCAAAAAGATTCTTTTGTTTTTGTAAAGCAATTTCGAATTCCTTTATGGGATTATCAAAAACGTAATAATTTAAATTTAGATGAGATAGGATTTAGTATAGAGCTTTGCTCAGGACTTGTTGATAAAAATTTGAGTTTGGAGGAAATAGCTAAAGAAGAATGTATTGAAGAACTAGGTTATGCTCCTAAACTTGTAGAAAAAATAGGGGAATTTTATACAGGTTTTGGTTCGGGTGTAAGCAGACAGTTTTTATTCTATGCTGAAATTAGCGAAGGTGATAAAATTGGTCATGGTGGTGGAATTGATGGAGAGGATATTCAAGCAGTATGGATAAAAAGAAAAGACTTTGAGCAATTTTCTAAAGAAAATCCTATCAAAACTCCTTTGCTTGAATATGCGTATTTATGGTTTAAAGGTAAGAATTAATCTTACCTTCTTACTTTTTTTCTTCCTTATTTTCAATGTTTGGATCTTTTTCATCAAGCATTTCTTTAAAGATATTAAATAAATCTTCTGAGGATTTTTCAGCATTAGAGCATTTGTCTAAAATTTGATTTTGTACTAGTTTGTTGCTTGTATCTTCATCATGAGCTAAAGCAACAGCTTGGTTGATATTTTCATGCACTTTTTGATGTGGTAAATTTAACTTACCAAAAGCTCTTCCGCTAGAAAATCTTTCTTTGCCAACTCCTGCGATCCATTTTGCAAGCCTGCAACTTAAATGATCAGATAATGTTTTACCTGAAGCATGAATGATTTCATTATAACCATTGAGTTTAAAAGCAACGTGATCTAGTTTAGCTAAAGAAACAAAAATTTCAGAAGCAATACGTTTAGCATGAGAGCTAGTTGAGTTTGCATTCGAAATAAGTTGAGTAAATTTGCTAGAAAATTGTACTATGTGTTCGTTTGATTCTAATGATACTTTTTCTACTTGTTCGCTTTGCCCATACATTTCATCTGCATTTTGTTTGAGTAGATTAATATTTAATTCTACTTCTGATGTTGCTTTTTGTGTTTTTTCAGCAAGTTTTCTTACTTCATCTGCAACTACAGCAAAACCTCTACCATGTTCTCCTGCACGTGCAGCTTCAATAGCAGCGTTGAGTGCTAATAGGTTGGTTTGATCAGATACATCTTTGATTAAGTTAATAACATTAGTGATCTCATCAACACTGCGGTGTAAATTACCTGCTGTATCTCTTGAGCGATTAGCTGATTCAATAATGCTTTGAAGTGAAGATATAATAGAATGAGTAATAGAATTTAACTCTTGCATATCTTCTAAAGAAGAATCAGAATACTGAGAAATCATTTCCGCTTTATTAACATTTTCTTGCATGTCACTTTGAACATTTGAAATACCTTTTAAAACACCGTTTAGTAGCATTTCTAAAAGATGGGTTTCAAGTTCAGCTTTCCCACAATCTCCTTGTAGTTGTTTTTCATAATTCTCAATTAGTTCTTGCTTTTCCAAAAGAAGTTTTTTATTTTCTTCTTCTAATTCCCTGAGTCTGTTTTGTAAATCCTTGATTTCTTGCTTTTGATTGGTTTTTTTTCCAAACATGTTCTATCCTTAAAGTAAATTTTACAGAGAATTATTTTTTGTAATTTGATAAGTAAGTATTTAATTCATCCTTTAATCTTAATTTTTCTTTTTTTAGATTAGCTATTTCTAAGCTATCTAAATGAATTCTACCTTCTTCTGCGTCTTTGATTTTATGATCAAGTTCATTATGCTCTTCAAATAGTTTATCAAAGTGCATATCCTTACCTTTTAACTCAGTGATTAGATCTCTAAATTCGTGTAGCATATTAGCCTCCTTTTTTAAATTAGTATTTGATTATAGCTTAAAATAAGTTAAATATATTTTAACTCATCAGGTTTTTGTTTATTTTTGATAATCTTTTTAGCTATTTTTATACTATCTGCTGTGCCTACGATTAATAATTTTGCTCCAGTACCTATTAAAGTTTCACCTCTTGGCATAGGTGTGAATTTTTTGTTTTCCAAAATTCCTACTATGCTTACATTTGCCATATCTCTTAAATGGATTTCTTTTAATCTTTTAAATCTTACCCATGAGTCATCAGGAATTTTAACTTCTTCTAAATCAATAGGGCTATTTTTTTTGTAAAGATAATTTTCTAATAAATTTTCCATATCTGGTCTTGCCGACATTGCGCTAAGTCTTTGTGCGACTAATTTTGTGGCAGAAACTATAGAATTAGCTCCAAGTTTTTTGAGTTTTTCTGTCTCATCTTCATTGCTTGAGCTAGCTAGTATAAAATAAGGATTAATTCTTTGTAATTCTTTTTCAAATAATCTTACTGAGGCAATGATAGCAATATTATCTGCTATGTTATCACTAAGGGTGATTACGCCTTTTGCGCTAGAAAGATTGGTTTTTAAAAAGGCTGTATTGGTGTGAGGTGCGCTTTCTATATAATAAGGATAATTATATTTTTCAGCAATCTCACTAAAATTTTCAACTTCATCAACTACAACAAAAGGAATATGATTTTCTCTAAATTGCTGTGCTAATTCTATGGTAAAATCATTATGGTAACATATTACAAAATGATTTTTTAATCTTGCAACTTTATGAAGCATTCTTCTTTCCTTGATGATATTAGACAAAACACCTTTTTTGACTATTTCTATTACCAAACCCATGCAAAAAGTAAATATTGTAAAAGTCAATAATACATATACAACAGTAAAAATTCTACCTGCTGTTGGTATGGGATTTACTTCAGTATAACCTAAAGTGGTAAAAGTCATACCAGCTTGATAAATAGCATCGTTAAGGTTATAATTGCTTGTGAGCATATAGCCAAAAGCCCCAATTAATGTCATCATTACAACAGCAATAAGAGGAATTCTTAAAAATCTAAGTTGCTCGTAAAGCTCGTCATTGAGATTAATTGAAGGTTTTGGAGAGGGAGACCAATTGAGGAATTTTTGTAGCTTTTTCAAAAAAGACATAATAATTCCTCGTTTACATTAAGGATTATTTGCTACTTTGTTTTTTAAGTGTTCTTAAGGTTGAAGCAGCTACTCTAACTTTTCTAGTAGTTCCATCTTCTAAAGTGATACGAACTGTTCTTAAATTTGGCAAAAAGCGTCTTTTAGTTTTATTGTTAGCGTGGCTAACATTGTTACCTACCATAGGTCCTTTTCCTGTAATTTGGCAAATTCTTGACATAAATTTTTCCTTATGAAATAAAAATAATTTTTAGCATTATATCTAAAGCAAGCTTAAAAAAATCAAATATTATCAAAAATACATAAAGAAAATTTGATAATAAGTATGATAAAATTATTTTTTAATATTATTGGAGATATAAAATGTATGTAGCGCCAAGTTTATTGTCTGCAAATTTTTTAAATTTAGAAAATGAGATTAAAGAAGTATCTCAAGCAGGGGCTGATTTATTGCATATTGATGTGATGGATGGACATTTTGTCCCAAATCTTACTTTTGGTCCTTGTGCGGTTGAAAATATTTCAAAAATTACTTCAGTGCCTTTAGATGTGCATTTAATGGTGCATAATGTTAGTAGTTTTGTAGATTTATTTATCCCAATAAAGCCAAAATTTATCAGCTTTCACTTAGAAGCTGAAAATCATCCTATTAGGGTATGTGAGTATATAAGAAAAAATGGTATTCATCCGGCCATTGTTTTAAATCCACATACCCCCGTTTCAAGTATAGAGTATATTTTAGAATTTGTAGATATGGTGCTTTTAATGAGTGTTAATCCAGGCTTTGGTGGGCAAAATTTTTTACCTTTGGTGTATGATAAAATTCGACAGTTAAGGGAAATGATAGATAAAAAAAATCTTAAAGTTTTTATAGAAGTTGATGGTGGAGTAAATGGCTTAAATGCACCTGATTTAGATGAAGCAGGAGCTGATATTTTAGTTGCGGGTAGTTATATCTTTTCCTCGCAAGATAAAAAAACAGCAATCAATTCTTTAAAGCTTGAATTTTGAGCCAACAACAAATAGATGATTTAATCATCAAGCTAAGTAAAGAAAACAAACCTTTTCCTTGGGTTTTAAAAGAGCTTGCAAAAATAGAAGAATTAAACCACTATGAATTTGATTTATATATTTTTGAGCTTTTAGGGCTAGGGGTAGAGCTTAATGCGCAAAATTGTTTGTGTTTAAAAAGTAAAAATACAAAAATAAAAGATGAGATATTTTGTGTTGTAGATATTGAAAGTACCGGCGGGATAAAAAGTGGTCAAATTTTAGAAATAGGTGCAGTGAAAATTCAAAATTATAAAGAAATTGATAGATTTGAAAGTTTTATAAAAGTAGAAAGCATACCTGAAAATATTACAGAATTAACTGGAATCAGTTTGGACATGGTAGAAAATGCACCTTCTTTGAAAGCTGTGCTAAATGATTTTAAGTTGTTTTTAAAAGATAGTATTTTTGTAGCACACAATGTGCGTTTTGATTATCATTTTATATCTAAAGCTATGTATGAAAATGATTTTGGAGTGCTTTTAAATAGAAGATTATGCACTATTGATTTAGCTAAAAAATGCATTGAAAGTCCAAAATACGGCCTTGATGCTCTAAAAGAGTTTTTGTGTATTGAAAGTAAGCATCATAGAGCCTTAAGTGATGCTTTGGCTGCAAGTGAAATTTTAAAATACTGTCTTAAAAAAATTCCTTTTTATATAAAAACCACTGAAGAATTGTTACATTTTAGCAAGCAAGCTAAAAATCAAATAAAAAAATAAATTCTGTTTTGTATTTATTGCTATACTTGCTTTGCATAAATGACGGGAGCTTGTGATACAGGCTGAGAGTAAGCTAAAAGCTTAGACCGCACCAGAACTAGGTAATGCTAGCGTTGGGATAATTTATCAACTACTCACATACCCTTCATTTATCCAAATTTTATTTTAAGGATAAATTTAAATGAAAACTCAAATGTCTTATGCAAAAGAAGGAATTTTCACAAAACAAATGCAAATTGTTGCACAAAAAGAGCAAGTAAGTGAAGATTTTTTGCTTGAAAACATAGCATGTGGAAAAATTATCATTCCTGCAAATATCAATCATAAAGCACTAGATCCAAATGGTATTGGCTATGGACTTAAAACAAAAGTAAATGTTAATTTAGGTGTTTCAAATGATTGCGTAGATTAT
The DNA here is from genome assembly GCF_025772385.1 of Campylobacter sp. FU_520. Taxonomy (NCBI): domain Bacteria; kingdom Pseudomonadati; phylum Campylobacterota; class Epsilonproteobacteria; order Campylobacterales; family Campylobacteraceae; genus Campylobacter; species Campylobacter sp. FU_520. The sequence continues at coordinate 13,454 of NZ_JAKMRZ010000005.1, forward strand.
AGTGAAGAAATGAAAAAGGTAGAGTTAGCTCATAAATTTAATATAGAAGCTATTATGGATCTTAGCAATTATGGTAAAACTAGTCGTTTTAGAGATGAGCTAATTACTACCTCAAAAGCTATGATAGGTACCGTACCTGTTTATGATGCGGTTGGGTTTTTAGAAAAAGATTTAAAAGATATTAAGGCAAAAGATTTTTTAGATGTAGTGTATCATCATGCCAAAAGCGGAGTGGATTTTATGACAATTCATGCAGGGATAAATTCTCGTGCTGCTAGGGTTTTTAAAGAGTGTGATAGGATTACTAATATAGTTTCAAGAGGAGGTTCAGTTCTTTATGCTTGGATGCAAATGAATGATGCTGAAAATCCATTCTATGAATATTATGATGATTTGCTTGCTATATGTAAGGAATTTGATGTGACACTTTCTTTGGGCGATGCGCTAAGACCAGGTTGCACCCATGATGCAAGCGATGGAGCTCAAATTGCTGAACTTATAGAACTTTCATTACTAACAAAAAGAGCATGGGCTCAAGATGTGCAAGTGATGATAGAAGGACCTGGTCATATGGCTATTAATGAAATAGAAGCTAATATGCAACTTGAAAAAAGAATTTGCAATGGAGCTCCATTTTATGTTTTAGGACCATTAGTTACTGATATAGGCGCAGGATATGATCATATAAGTGGAGCAATCGGTGGAGCAGTTGCAGCAGCAGCTGGTGCTGATATACTTTGCTATGTAACCCCTGCTGAGCATCTAAGACTTCCAAATTTAGAAGATGTAAGAGATGGTATAGTGGCGACTAAAATAGCAGCTCATGCAGGAGATATAGCCAAACTTCCTAAAGAAAGAAAAATAGATGATGCAATGAGTAAAGCTAGACAAGATATTGATTGGGAAAAAATGTTTAAATTAGCAATCGATGGAGAAAAGGCTAAGAAAATGTTTAATGAAAGAAAGCCTGAAGAACTTAATTCTTGCTCAATGTGTGGAAAAATGTGTGCTATGAATACTATGAATAAAATTTTAAAAGGCGAGGATGTAAGTTTGATAAAAGAATAAACCCTCGACTATGAGGGTTTATTTTGATTAATCTATTACTTTATAATTATAAGGTTTTAGATTTTTATCATCTTCAAGAAGTTTTGCTGGTGGATTACCATTTACTTCTTGATGTTTGTAGTAGCGATCTCCTGCTTTGTTGCCGTTTAAATCTACTTTATAGTGAATTTCACCTGGATTTAATTTTTGAATATCTTCAAAACCTAAATTTGAAGTTTTGAAATCTTTAATACCGTTTTTGGCTGCAATTTCTACTAATTTAGTTTGTCCTTGTCTTGACATATCAACTGATTGCAAAAGCATTCTTGAAGCTTCTCTAGGATTGTGGAATCCTGTTGAGTTTTCAGCACCTACAAAGTCTGCTCTTACTTGAGATTTTCTATGTAGTTCTAATACTTCTTTTAATTCAGCTGAAATTTTAGCATCATCTGCTTTGCCATTGGTTTGGAATTTAGGCATTTTTCCAAGCTCTGCGCGAATAGTTTCTACATCTTTAATCAAGCTTACTAAAGAATATTCAGCTGTTCTTAAATCATGAGCTACTGAATTTTGAATATCTTTTACTTGTTTAGCTAAATAGCCTTCGCTTTGAGTATGGCAAGTTTTACAAGCTGAGTTAATATCAACTAAAGGTGAAGTGATATTGTGGTTAGTAACTTTTTTTGCACCTTTTCTAATATAAGGCATATGGCAATCTGCACAACTTACACCATTTGCAGCATGTACACCACCACTGTAAAGTTCGCTTTCTGGATGTTGAATTTTTAGCATAGGCGCTTTGGTGATTTTATGAACCCAGTCACTTGGGAAATTTTCTCTATTTTTTTCATAATAATCATCAAACATTTCTATTCTAAATGGTTCACCTTTTTTCCACTCACTCCAAGGAAATGCTAGTTCTATACCATCTACTTCGATTTCAACCGGCTTATTACCATCTCTCCAAGAATCAAACTCATCATAAGTTTTTTGAGTACCATTCCACCATTTTTTAGAACTATCATTAGCTATACTTTCTCCGATAGTTTTTACTTTGGTGCCTGTTGGTTTGAAGTAGTATTCAACGTGACATTGAGAGCATACTAAAGTTCTCATTTCACTTCTTGAAGCTTTAATGCCTTGTTTTTCATCTGCTTCATAACCTCTTGAAATTAATGCTTTGATTAAAGCTGGTCTTGTAAGTCTTAAACTCATATCTGTTGGATTATGGCAATCTGCGCATGTTACACCCATTCTTTTTCCGCCATGAGGTCCGCTGTGCTCAGGTGAGTTTTCTTTAGCTCCATTTACAGCTGGGATAGTTTTAACCATAGTCCAATATTTTGCAGAGTTAAATGCTACCCAATCACCTTTTGCAGTGTTGTTTAAAAGCCAAGGGGTCCATCCGCTATGACAATTCATACAAGCTGTTGGTTGGCCACCAAATCCTGCAAAACCGTGTGCGTTCAAGAAATCTTTATTGTTTCTAGCTGTATCCATTTGATCTACTTGAACCCAAAAGTGACCTCTTTCTTCATTAGCATCAATACTAAATGGATAGCCAGCCCAAAGAACAGTTAATTGTGGATAGCGAATTAGTTTTGAATAAGCTAAATTTCCACCAAATTCTGTTGCATTAGGTGCTTGTTTTTCCACTGCTGTATGCATGTCTAAATAATCAGGAAAATTCTTTCCCCAGTAGTCAAAAGTAGGATTTTCATCGCCAAGTTTTACAATTTCTTGAGAGATGATTCCACCTACTGAATCGTTTGTTTTGGCTGTGATATCTTGATTTAACCACAATACGCCTGCAATAGCTACTATAGTAGCACTAATAGCACTATATAAAATGCCTTTGTTATTCATTAAATACTCCTTTCATTTAAAATCCTCTCTTATGACCAACACCTTGATGACAAGATACACAACTTAAAGCATTATCTTTATGTGGATCTAGAGTAGGGTTGATAGTGTTACTCGCAATTTCTTTGTGACATTCTATACAGTTATTTTGGACTATTTCTTTACTTTTTGCATTTGCACTTAAATGCATAGGTAAAGAATCAAGTTTGAAAGTAAATGCATAAGCATGTCCTAAGCCACTTTGAGCTTTAGCAATCCATTTTTCAAAAAAGCTATGTGGTAAATGGCAATCATTACAGGTTGCTCTTGGCTTACCATCAACTTCTTTAGAGTGTGAAGCTTTTAAATAATCATTATAAACCTCGTTCATAATGTGACAATTATTACAGCTTTCACTAGCATCGCTAAAATAAGAAGTGCCTTTGGCATTATGGAAAGTATACATTCCCACGCCTGCTAAAATTACAAGTAAGAAGAGGAAAACAGCAAAAAGTTTTGAGTTTGCTTTTTTCAAAGTCTCTCCTTTGAATGAAGTTTAAGTTACAAGAACTTAAGTGCAATTATATTACACTATAAAACTTAAAAAGTAAATATAAGTTTATTAATCATTTATTATTTTTTTAATAAGAGAAAAAAAGTATTATTTTTTTATATAATTTTATTTACTATTATAAAAATAAAATAAATTTTAATGAAAGAAATACTAAAATATTAAATACTAGAAAATAAGGTAGGTGTATTATGCAAATTCAACCATCAATGTATATCAATAGAGAACTTTCTTGGCTTGCATTTAATTCTCGTGTTTTGGATCAATGCTCTAAAGATCTTCCCTTGCTTGAAAAACTTAAATTTATTGCTATATATTGTACAAATTTAGATGAGTTTTATATGATAAGAGTGGCAGGATTAAAACAGCTTTTTGTAGCAGGAATAAGTACGGCAAGTAATGATGAAATGACCCCACTTGCGCAACTTAAAGCCATTAGAAATTATTTACACGAAGAAAAATATGTAGTAGAGCAGTATTTTACTAAAATAACTCAAGATTTAGAAAAAGAAAATTTATTTATTCGTTCTTACGAAGAGCTTGATGAGGATTTAAAACAGCAATGTAATGAGCATTTTTTTTCTAATATTTTTCCTGTGATAGTACCTATTGCAGTTGATGCAACCCATCCTTTTCCGCATTTAAACAATCTTTCATTTTCTTTAGCAGTAAAGCTTTGTGATCCTATGCATCCTGAGCTTTTAAAATTTGGCATGATACGCATACCTAGGGTTTTACCAAGATTTTACCAAGTAAGTTCGAATATTTATGTGCCTATAGAAAGTATAGTGCGTCACCATACTGAGCATATTTTTCCTGGCTATAAGCTTTTATCATCTGCTGCTTTTAGAGTAACCAGAAATGCAGATATGGAGATAGAAGAAGAAGAGGCTGATGATTTTATGTTGATTTTAGAGCAGGGTTTAAAGCTTCGTAGAAAAGGTGCTTTTATACGCTTGCAAATAGAAAAAGGCGCAGATGAGCAGTTGATTGAGTTTTTAAGTTCCCATATGAATATTTTTCATAAAGATATTTACGAATACAGTATACTTTTAAATTTACCATCACTGTGGCAAATTATTTCTAATAAAGAATTTACACACTTGCTAAACCCTGTATATACACCAAAAATTTTACCACCTTTTGGAGATAATGTATCTATTTTTAGCGCAATTGATAAACAAGATATTTTGGCTATACAGCCTTATGAGAGTTTTGAGCCTGTGTATCAATTTATCAAAGAAGCAAGTAAAGACCCTAAAGTTGTTTCTATAAGAATGACTCTTTATAGGGTGGAAAAAAATTCAAACATAGTCCAAGCTTTAATTGACGCAGCAAGCGATGGTAAACAAGTGACTGTAATGGTAGAGTTAAAGGCGCGTTTTGATGAGGAAAATAACTTACACTGGGCAAAATCATTAGAAAATGCAGGAGCTCATGTAATATATGGCATTACGGGTTTTAAAGTACATGCAAAAGTGGCTCAAGTGATTAGAAAAGAAGGGGAAAAATTAAAAATTTATAATCATCTAAGTACAGGCAATTATAATGCAAGTTCGGCTAAAATTTATACTGATGTAAGTTATTTTACTTCAAAAGAAGAATACTCTCAAGATACCACAACCTTTTTTCATATACTTTCAGGATATAGTAAAAGCCGTCGCTTAAAGACTTTATCAATGAGTCCAAAGCAAATCAAAGAAAGAATTTTAGATATGATAACTACTGAAGCAAATCATGGAAAAGATGGAGTAATCATAGCTAAAATGAATGCTTTGGTAGATGGTGATGTGATTAAAGCTTTATATGATGCTTCAAATAAGGGTGTTAAAATAGATCTTATTGTGCGTGGAATTTGTTGTTTAAGACCTGGGGTAAAAGGATATAGTGAAAATATAAAGGTTAGAAGTATAGTAGGAAAATATTTAGAGCATGCTAGAATTTTATATTTTAAGCACACTGAGCCAAATTATTTTATTTCAAGTGCTGATTGGATGCCAAGAAATTTAGAAAGAAGACTAGAATTAATGACTCCTATTTTTGATGAGCATTCGCGTGCAAAACTAGCTCAAATTTTAAAACTGCAATTAAGCGATAATGATTTGGCTTATGAGTTAGATAGCGAAGGAAGATATCGCAAGGTTGCTTTAAATGAAGCAGAAAAAGTTAATAATTCTCAGCAAATCTTAGAAGAATACATTAGTAGAATTTTTAATACCTTAAAAAAAGATACTGATCATAGTAGAGCAGCACATTTAGCAACGAAGCTTTTTAGAGATAGCTAATCCTTGCTTTTTAGCAAGGATTATTTCCAACCTTCTATATAATTTTTAAGTTTTCTACCAACTTTTGGATGTTTGAGTTTTTTTATAGCTGAGCTTTCTATTTGTCTTACTCTTTCTCTTGTGACATTTAATTCTTTACCGATTTCTTCTAAGGTTCTATCACTTTCATCATCCATTAAACCAAAACGCATTCTAATAACAGCTTTTTCTCTATCATTAAGCTGATCTAAAACCTCATCAATTTGTTCTTTTAAATCATCTTTTAAGATATGATCCATAGGTGAAATTGAAGTTCTATCTTCTACAAAGTCTCCAAATTTACCATCATCTTCATTGCTAATAGGTGCTTCTAGGGAAATTGGTTCTTTAGTGATTTTAATCACTTGTTTTACTTTATCTACGCTAAGTCCCACTTCTTTAGCAATAATACTTACATCAGGTTCTTTACCTTCTTTTTGCAAATACTCGCGAATGATTTTATTGATTTGATTAATAGTTTCTATCATATGAATAGGAATTCTAATCGTTCTTGCTTGATCAGCAATTGCTCTTGAAATAGCTTGTCTAATCCACCAAGTTGCATAGGTTGAAAATTTATAACCGCGTTTATATTCAAATTTATCTACCGCTTTCATTAAGCCTATATTGCCCTCTTGGATCAAATCTAAAAATGGTAATCCACGATTGGTATATCTTTTGGCAATGCTTACAACCAAGCGTAAATTTGATTTTGCCATTCTAGTTTTAGCCTCATCTGAGATTTTTTTACCGCGTTTGATTTGCTCTAAAATTTCTTTTAGTTGATCTTTTTCTAAATCAAAAGAATTTTGACTAGCCTCTTTAGTTTGAATGAGTTTTTTTATTTCCATATAAGTGCTTACCATGGTAGTTTCTAGTGCGCGTTCAGCGATTTCTTCTTTGCTAAGTTTGGTAATATCTTTTAAGATATCTTGGTGTCTTTGTTTTAATTCTTCTGAAAACATCGGCAAACGATATTCTAAGCGTTTTAATTCTTTGTCAAATTCTTCATCGCTTTTTAAAGCTGTTTCCATGGATTTTACGATTTCAGAGATAAGTTTTGAAGTTGGACCTAGATCCATCAGTTTTTCTTTTAATATATTTTTCTTAAAAGCAATAATTAATTTATCTAATAATTCATCATCGTTTTTTTCTGCATTAATAGTAGATATGGTTTTTAACCATTCTTTTTTTGCTTTTTCTAAAGCTTTAAAACTTTCTATAACTTTTAAGGTTCTTTCGTCTTCTTTTTTACTTGTTTTTTTAGGTTTTTTTTCGCTTGAGCTTTCATTTTCCTCGTTTTCATTTTCCTCTTCAGAGTCTATTTCATCATCGCTTTTATCGTCATCACTTTTGTCATCATCTTCAAAGCTTTTAAAAAGCTCTTTTACTCTTCTTTCTCTATTAATCAAAGGTTCTTTATAATCAAGTATAAAATCAATCAAATAAGGCACCGAACAAAAAGCATCGATGATAATGTCTTCGCCTAGTTCAATTTTTTTAGAAATTTCAACTTCCTCATCCTTGTTTAAAAGAGCAATTTGTCCCATTTCTCTTAAATACATTCTAACAGGTGAGTCTGATCTACTCCATTCTAATAAATCATTTTCATTGGCTAAATCAAATTCATTTTCTAAACTTGTATCTTGTAATTTTTGTTTTTCTTCTTGTAATTTTTTTGCTTCTTCTAAATTTCTTTTTTTAGCAATTTCGGCTGAAGAGATTAATTCTACTTTGTATTTATCCATTAAATCACGGATTTTTTTTGCACTTGTTGCATTTGGAAGCTTTGCAAAATACTTGACAAGTTTTTCATATGTGATATAATCTTTAGAATTTTCTTTGAAAAGTTCTTCTAAAACATTGGTTTCATTAGCCATGGATACCCCTTGTATTTAAGTAATGAGTGTAAAACTAAATATTATGCCTAAAGATTAATTAAAAACAAATAAAAACATTTTGGAACAGCTTTTGCTTTGTTAGTGAAAAATTAAGATTTTAGTTAGGAAAAACAATGCAAAATGGGTATTATCAAGCCACTGGTGCTATGGTTACGCAGTTTAATCGCTTAGATGTTGTAACTAATAACCTAGCAAATGTAAATACAAGTGGCTATAAAAGAGATAATGTTGTTATTGCAGATTTTAAAAGGATTTTTAAAGAAACTCAAGATGAGTTGCCTATACAAAATCACACAAGAGATGCTGCAAGATTTGTAAATACAACTATAGATAGAGTTCCACAAGTTAATCATGTCTATACAAATTTTAGCGTAGGTTCTATGAAAATGACGCATAATCCTTTGGATTTAGCTCTTACTCGTGAAGATACTTTTTACTTAATTAAAACAAATAATGGCGAAGTAAGATTAAGCCAAGATGGAAATTTCCAGCTTGATGATGAGGGCTATTTGGTAAATCGTCAAGGATATAGAGTTTTAAGCAGTGATTATTTTAACAATACTGAAAATGATGGCATACGCATAGGAGATTCTACTTCTTTTATTAATGTGGATAAAAACGGAATCATTAGTGCGTCTAATCAAGATATAGCAAGATTATTCGTCGCACAAGTTGATGATTTGAGAGATTTACAAAAAGATGGCGATAATATGTATAAAATCGATAATTTAAACAAAATTAGAGATTTGCCAAATTCAAATGCCATTAAGCAAGGTTTTACTCAAGGATCAAATGTTAATCCAGTTACAGAAATGGTAGGATTAATCGAAGCAAATAGAATGGTTGAGATGTACCAAAAAGTTATGACATCTCATATGGATGATTTAAATCAAGAAGCTATTAATAAATTAGCAAGTACTAAATAAAACTAAGGATAGATAAAATGTTAAGATCATTATACACAGCAGCATCAGGGATGGTGTCACAACAAACACAAATTGATGTAACTTCAAATAATATTTCAAATGTTAATACAGTAGGTTATAAAAAATCGCGTGCAGAATTTGCAGATTTAATGTATCAAACGATGAAATACGCAGGTACTTCAACTTCAAGCACTACAAAACACCCAAGTGGTATAGAAGTGGGTCTTGGCTCAAGAGTGACAGCTGTGAGTAAAATTTTTAGCGAAGGTAGTTTAAAGCAAACTTCAACTTCAGGTCTTGATATGGCAATTGCTGGTAATAATGGTTTTTTTCAAATTCAAATGCCTGATGGAACTATAGCTTATACTAGAAATGGTCAATTTACTAAAGATGCTGAAGGAAATATTGTAAATTCAGATGGTTATAGACTTTTGCCGGAAATGACTATACCTGAGGATGCTACAGCTATTAACGTAGCAAGTGATGGAACGGTTTCTGTTATGCAACCAGGAAATACAGCTGAAACTCAAATAGGTCAAATTGAGCTTGTAAATTTTATTAATCCTGCAGGTTTACATGCTTTAGGGGATAATCTTTTAGTAGAAACTGATGCAAGTGGAGCGCCTATTGCAGGTATAGCGGGAGAGAATGGATTTTCTGTAATCAAACATGGCTTTGTAGAGCTAAGTAATGTTCAGCTTGTAGAAGAAATGACAGATCTTATCACAGGGCAAAGAGCTTATGAGGCAGGCTCAAAGGCAATCACTACAAGTGATGATATGCTTGGAATTGTAAATCAATTAAAACGCTAGAATTAACTAGCGTTTTATAATATGCAAAAAATATTAAAAAAATACTAAAAAACTCTTATTTATAAATACTTATAAAATATTCTTTTTATAATTTAAATTTAAACTAATCATAGTAATATTATATTTATGTATTCTTTATATACATAAATAAAACAATAACGAGGGATATAATGAACAGAAGAGACTTCATTAAAAATACCGCTATTGCTAGTGCTTGTGGTGTTGCAGGTCTTAGTGTTCCAAGTAGTGTGCTTGCAAATACTGAGAATAAATGGCGTTGGGATAAGGCTGTTTGTAGATTTTGTGGTACAGGCTGTGGAATTTTAGTTGCAAGTTTAGATGGTAAAATTGTTGCTGTAAAAGGAGACCCAGCAGCTCCGGTAAATCGTGGGTTAAATTGTATTAAAGGTTATTTTAATGCAAAAATTATGTATGGAGAAGATCGCTTAGTAACACCTTTACTTCGTGTAAATGCAAAAGGTGAGTTTGATAAAAAAGGAAAATTCCAACAAGTTTCTTGGCAAAGAGCTTTTGATGAAATGGAAAAACAATTCAAAAAAGCCTATAAAGAAAAAGGTGCTGAGGGAATTGGAATTTTTGCAAGTGGTCAATATACTATACAAGAAGGATATGCTGCTGCAAAATTAGTAAAAGCTGGTTTTAGATCAAACAATATAGATCCAAATGCACGTCATTGTATGGCTAGTGCTGTTGTTGGTTTTATGCAAACTTTTGGGGTTGATGAGCCTTCTGGTTGTTATGATGATATAGAACTTACTGATACTATTATTACTTGGGGTGCAAATATGGCAGAAATGCATCCGATTTTATGGTCAAGGGTAAGTGATAGAAAATTAAGCAATTTAGATAAAGTTAAAATCGTAAATTTATCTACTTTTTCTAATAGAACTTCTCATATAGCAGATACTGAAATTATTTTCAAGCCAAATACTGATTTAGCTATTTGGAATTATATCGCTAGAGAGATTGTTTATAATCATCCTGAAGCTATGGATAAAGAATTTATTGAAAAACATTGTATTTTTACAACAGGTTATGCTGATATTGGTTATGGAATGAGAAATAATCCAAACCATCCTAAATTTAAAGCAAGTGAAAAAGATACCGTAGCAAAACAAAATGCTATTATTGTAGATGAAGAAGAAGCAGTATCTTTGGCTTATTTGGGGGTAAAAGCAGGCGATAAATTTGAAATGAAACACCAAAGTGCTCCTGATGCGCATTGGGAAATTTCATTTGAAGATTTCAAAAAAGCTTTAGAGCCTTATACGCTTGATTATGTTGCTAAAGTTGCTAAGGGTAATGAAGATGAAAGTATAGAAGAATTTAAGAAAAAACTTCAAGAATTAGCAAATTTATATATAGAAAAAAATAGAAAAGTTGTAAGTTTTTGGACTATGGGCTTTAATCAACACACAAGAGGTACTTGGGTAAATGAGCAAGCTTATATGGTGCATTTTTTACTTGGTAAACAAGCCAAGCCAGGTAATGGTGCTTTTTCATTAACAGGGCAACCAAGTGCTTGTGGAACTGCAAGAGAGGTAGGGACTTTTTCACACCGTTTGCCTGCTGATATGGTGGTTGCAAATCCTAAACACAGAGAAATTAGTGAAAAAATTTGGAAAGTTCCTGCAAAAACAATCAATCCTAAACCAGGCGCTCCATACTTAAAAATCATGAGAGATTTAGAAGATGGAAATATCAAATTTGCTTGGGTGCAAGTAAATAATCCTTGGCAAAATACAGCTAATGCAAATCACTGGATAGCAGCAGCTAGAGAAATGGATAATTTTATCGTTGTGAGTGATTGTTACCCAGGAATTAGTGCTAAGGTGGCAGATTTAATTTTACCAAGTGCTATGATTTATGAAAAATGGGGTGCTTATGGTAATGCTGAAAGAAGAACTCAACACTGGAAACAACAAGTATTGCCTGTAGGTGAAGCTATGAGTGATACTTGGCAAATCATGGAATTTTCAAAACGCTTTAAATTAAAAGAAGTTTGGGGTGAAACTAAGGTAAATGATAAACTTACCCTGCCAAGTGTTTTAGAAGAAGCTAAAGCTATGGGTTATAGCGAAGATGATACTTTATATGATGTATTATTTGCTAATAAAGAAGCAAAATCTTTCAAAGCTAAAGATAATATTGCAAAAGGATTTGATAATTCTGAAGTATTTGGCGATGAGAGAAAAGTTGTAGGTAGCGATGGTAAAGAATTTAATGGATATGGATTTTTTGTACAAAAATATCTATGGGAAGAATACCGCAAATTTGGCTTGGGTCATGGACATGATTTAGCTGATTTTGATACTTATCATAAAGTAAGGGGCTTAAGATGGCCTGTGGTAAATGGTAAAGAAACTCAATGGAGATTTAATACTAAATTTGATTATTATGCTAAAAAAGCTGCTCCAAATTCAGACTTTGCGTTTTATGGTGATTTTGCCAAAGAATTACCAAAAGGAGATTTACTAGCTCCACAAACTAAAGAAAAATATAGTTTAAAAAACAAAGTGAAAATTTTCTTTAGACCATTTATGAAAGCACCTGAAAGACCAAGCAAAGAATATCCATTCTGGTTATGTACTGGTAGGGTTTTAGAGCATTGGCATAGTGGAACTATGACTATGAGGGTTCCTGAGCTTTTCCGTGCAGTACCTGAAGCACTTTGTTATATGAATGAAGATGATGCTAAGGCTATGAAAATTAATCAAGGTGATATCGTATGGGTAGAATCACGCCGTGGCAAAGTAAAAGCTAGAGTAGATTTTCGTGGTAGAAATAAACCTTCTAAAGGCCTTGTGTATGTGCCTTGGTTTGATGAGAATGTGTATATAAATAAAGTTACACTAGATGCAACTTGTCCATTGTCTAATCAAACAGATTTCAAAAAATGTGCCGTAAAAATTACTAAAGCATAAAAATGAAAAATAGAAGAGAATTTTTAGCCTTTGCTTTCAAGCTTTTATGTATAGGAAGCGGAAGTGCATTTTTGGCAAGTTTAGCATTTAGCTCAAATCAGGAGTATTTTTTAAGACCTCCTGGAGCAGATGATGAAAAAGAATTTTTATCAAAATGCATACGATGCGGACTTTGTGTAAAAGCTTGCCCTTATGATGTTTTGAAGCTAGCAAATTTAGAAAATAGTGCTAAAAATGGCACACCTTTTTTTGTAGCAAGAGAAAATCCTTGTAGGTTATGTGAGGATATACCTTGTATAAGAGATTGTCCTACAAATGCTCTAGATCATAAATATCTAGAGCAAAATAATGGAATTTATAAAACAAAAATGGGTATAGCTATAATTGATAGTGCAAGTTGTGTTGCTTATTGGGGAATTCAATGTGATGCTTGTTATAGGGCTTGTCCTTTAATAGATAAAGCATTAAAACTTGAAACAAAACGCAATGAAAGAACCGCAAAGCACGCATTTTTACTACCTGTGGTAGATCATGAAGTGTGTGTTGGATGTGGGATTTGTGAAAAAGCTTGTATAACACAAAAGGCAGCTATTAGAGTTTTACCTAGAGAGTTTGTTTTAGGAAAAGCTGGGGATAATTACATCAAAGGTTGGGATGAAAAAGATGAAAAACGTTTGCAAGATGTAAACACAGATAAAAATTTCAATAAAAATAAGGCTAAAGATTATCTTAATGATGGAGAATTGCTATGAAATATCTTATTTTAAGAAGAATAGTGCAATTGTCTATTTTGACTTTTTTTTCTTTTGGTGTATTTAATTTTATATTAAAAGGAAATTTAAGCTCTTCGGTTTTATTTTCTTCGGTGCCACTAAGTGATCCTTTTGCATTTATTCAACTTGCTTTAGCAAGTTTGCAAGTAGATTTAATGGCTTTAAGTGGTGCTTTAATAGTATTTTTATTTTATGCTATTTTTGCCGGAAGAGCGTTTTGTGCTTGGGTTTGTCCTGTGAATATCATTACTGATTTTGCCTATTTTATTAGAAATAAATTAGGCTTTAATCAAGCAAGAGTTTTTAATGTAAATAAAAATTTACGTTATTATGTTTTAGCTTTTGTTTTGATTTTTTCTTTTCTTTTTTCTTTTCCTGTTTTTGAGGAATTTTCTTATATAGGAATAATCCAAAGAGGGATTATTTTTGGCGGTGTTTCTTGGCTTTTTGTAGCTTTGATTATTTTTTGTATAGATACATTTTTTAGTCCAAGATTTACTTGTTCGCATTTTTGTCCTTTAGGGGCTTTTTGGGCTTTAGGTTCGCATTTTTCATTACTAAAAGTAAGATATAACTTGCAAAAATGCACTAAGTGTTACAAATGCCTTGGAGTATGTCCTGAAAAGCAAGTACTTTGGATGATAGGCAAAGAAAATCAAGATATAAAATCGGGTGAATGTATAAGATGTGGAAAATGTATTGATGTTTGCGGTGATGATGCTTTAGGTTTTAGTATAATAAATTTAAGGAGAGAAAATGAAAAATAAAATCTTTTTATCCTTAGCAGCAGCTGTTTTAATAAGTGCTTGTGGGCTTGCTGTTAAAAGTGTTGATTCAAAAGATATAGGTTTAAGAAAAACAAGTTTAGAAAGTGAAAATGTAGAGTTGTTGGATGCTAAATACTCTCAAGCTTTAGCTGGTGAATCTGTTTTGATTGAGAGGTCATTTGAAAATGCTCCACCATTGATTCCACATACCTTAGAGGATATGCTTCCAATTACCAAAGATAATAATATTTGCTTAAGTTGCCATGATAAAGCAGTAGCAAAAGACTTAGCTGCGACAGCACTTCCAAGTAGCCATTATTTTGATTTAAGAAAAAATAAATCTACTAAAGATATGGTAAGTGATGCAAGATTTAATTGTACGCAATGTCATGTACCACAAAGTGATGCTAAACCTTTAGTGGGAAATAGCTTTGAAGCTAAATTTAAAAGCGAGGAATCAAAGAGAAAATCTAATTTCTTAGATGTTTTAAATGAAGGTGTAAAATAAAATTATGAAAAAAATATTTTTAATCTTGTTAGTGAGTATTTATGTATTTAGCTATGAGCTTAAACTTGATTCAAATTTAAATGCTTTAAAGCTTACTGATAATAGTTTGTTTATAGGACTTGATAATGGAGAAATAAACCAATATTTCATTAAAGATAAAAAAATGCAAAAAATCACTCAGTTAGATAAGATTAAAAATTTTTATGAAGAAAATCTTAGCCCTAGAATTTATAGTATTGATTACTTAAATGGGGCTATTTTGATTTTAAGTGAAGGTGATTTTGGAAGCAAAAAATTACATGTTTACAAAAATAAACAACTTTTAAGCTATGATTTAACTAATGATGGAGTGAAAAAGGCTTTGTTTTTAGATGATAATACTATTTTATTGGCCTTGCTAGGTTCTAATATAGAGCTTTTTGATCTAAAAACAAAAAGTGTTGTAAAAAATTTTACTTTTTCTAGTTCAAGCTTAAGTGATGTGGTTTTAAATGAAACAAAAACTCAATTAGTGGCAGGTTTTGAAAGTGGCGAAATAATACTTTTTGATGTGAAAAAATGGCAAAAAATAAAAAGCTATAAGAGTATTCATAAGGATAATATCTATCAACTTGATTTTAAAAACACAGCTATTGCAAGCTGTAGCACTGATAGAAAATTAGGTATAATACAAAATGACCAAGAAAAAAATATAGAAAGAGATTTTTTGATTTATACTTGTGCTTTAAATAAAGATGGCTCAATAGCAGTTTTTGGAGATAATGAAAAAAATATCATAGAACTTATAGATACTAAAAATTTAAAAACGATAAAAAAATTCCAAAATAAAGATTTTTTGCTAGAATATCTTATATTTTTAAACGAGCATGAGTTTATTAGCGCAGGTTATGAAAACAAAATTATATTTTGGAGTATAGATGAATCTTTCTAGTGTGTTGATTTTAACTAAAGAAGAAAAATTAGAAAAACTTAAAAAGCAAATTCAACAAACACCTTGCTGTAGTGTGGAATTAGCTCAGGATGAAAAAATTATAGTGGTAATAGAAAGTGAAAATTTAGATGATGAGTTAAAAGCATATAAACAATTAGAACAACTTGATGGGGTGGTGAGTATTAATATGGTTTTTTCTTATCAGGATTTAGACGAAGAAAGAGAGAAAATTTTAAAAGCAAATTTTGAAGCAAATACTTTTGATGAGAATTTAAAAAAAGATAATATAGAATACTATGGTAATGTCTTTAGGAAGTATTGATTATGATTTTTTTAATACCTTTGATAGCGATCATATCTTCTATTTTTATTATTGATTATTTTTATTTTTCTAAAGAAAATGAAATAATAAAAGAGCAAAAACAAATAGAACAAAAAGATACTAAGCAAGATAAACAAAAATATCTTGAAAATATATTAAATCAAAAATAATCATGTATACGCAAATTTCATATAAAAAATTCTTTTGGATTAATATTTTAGTTGTAATTACCCTTGCTTTAAATTTAAGAGCACCTATAACTTCCATAGGCCCTATGATAGAATATATCCAAGAATATTATAAAATAAATTCAGCCCTAGCAGGTATGCTAACAACCTTACCTTTAATAGCTTTTGGGCTTATACCTTTTTTTGTAGCGTATTTTTCGCAAATTAAAGCTTTGTTTTTTGCCTTAATTTTGATTGTTTTTGGAGAGTTTATTAGAAGTTATGGGGGTAATATAGGTTTATTTTCTGGGGTTTTTCTAATCGGAGCAGGCATTGCAATAGCTAATGTTTTATTACCTTCTTTTGTAAAAGAAAAATTTGCAAAAAATGCTTATAAAATAATGGGTTTATATGGATCGATTATGGGTTTATCTTCAATTGCTGGCGTGGCCTTATCGCTTCCTTTGCTTAAAATTTTTGAAGTACCTCAGGCTATGTTTTTTTGGGTTATATTAGCTTTGATTGCTTTGATTTTTTATTTTCCACATTTGAAAAATAAAAGATTATTGCGTCCTAAAAAGAAAAATATCAATAAAATAAATCTTTTTTTAAATTTAACAGCTTGGAAAGTTACTATTGTAATGGGACTACAAAGTTTTTTATCTTATAGTCTTTTTGCTTGGCTTAGTGTGATGATAAGTGAAAAAGGTTTTGGAATTGATTTTGGTTCTAATGTTTTATTACTTTCTCAAATCATAGGCATGCCTGTGGCATTTTTATTGCCTATTGTTTTAGGAAAACTAAGAGCTCATGCTGAGAGTTTTGTTATTATAATATTAGGTTTTTTATATGTTTTAAGTTTTATTTTGGTGTTTTTTTGTGATGTAAAATTAGTGTTACTATTAGCAGCTATTTTTTTAGGTTTTGCATCTAGTGGGGTTTTTACAATTTCATTATTGTTTATTGCTATAAAAAGTTCAAATTCTTTTATAGCAGCTAAACTTTCTGCCATGTCACAAGGCATAGGATATTTAATAGCAGCTCAAGCACCTTGGATTATAGGTATGCTCCATGATAATTTTAGAAATTTCACTTCAGGCTTTATTATGCTTATTGTAGTAGCTGTAATACTTAATATTTTTGTATTTTTAGCTTATAAAGCTCCTGTGATTAAGTAAAAATTAAAATAAATTAAAGTCTTTTTTGTTAGAATTTTGACATTTTATTTTTTTTGTGAGTTGATAATGCGATATACAGTAACAGAAGCCTCTATTTATGAAGCACAAGGTTTAAAAGATGAAGCTTTGGAGATTTATAAAAATATATTAAAACAAGATCCGCAAAATAAAAATGCCATTGATGCTATAAGGCGTTTAAGTGGTTTGCGTTCTAATCATGAAGATTTAAATTATGATATGCTTGATTTTTTTGTCAATATGAAAAGTGAAGAAGAAATTAATGAATTTAAAAGGTGGTTGATAAAACTATGAATATAGAAGATTTAGCAAAAATGGCCATAAGTGAAGTTAATTCAGAATTAGATAACAAAAAAAGTAAAAATGATGAATTTGCTCCTATGGTAGAAGAAATTACTCAAGAAAAAAGTGTTAATACTCAAGAGAAAAAAATCAAAGAAGAAATTAGCAAGGTTACGCAAGAGCTAATTCAAGAATTAGATGATTTAGAAGTAAAAGTAAAAGATGAGAAGCAAAATGTCGCTATTAAGGTTGAAGCTTTAGAAGAAAAAGAAGAAAGTATTATAAACAATGAAGAATTTTTCTTAAAAAATCTTAGAGAGCGTATCTTGGTTTTATTTGAAGGATTAAAAAATACTAAAGATGAGCATATAGAAAAAAGATTAGATATGACCATTACTTTTTTAGAGTTTTTGCTTGCAAAGATTGAAGATAGACTTAAAAAATGACCAAGATTTTTTAAGTATTAAAAATATACTTAAGCCTTACACACGAAGGGCTTATTTAGTAGGTGGTTGTGTAAGGAATTCTTTTTTAGATTTATCTAGTGATGATTATGATATAGAAATTTATGATATTAAGCCTAAGCTTTTTGATGAGCTTATGCAAAAACTTGGTGCAAATGGAGTAGGAAAAAGTTTTTTTGTATATAAATACAAAAAATTTGATTTAGCTCTAGCACGTTATGAAAATAAAATTTCTACAGGCCATAGAGGTTTTGAAGTTAAAGTTTGTAATGATGAGCAAGAAGGTGCTAAAAGAAGGGATTTTACCATTAATGCATTGATGGTAAATATTTTTGATTTTGAATTTTTAGATTTTTTTAATGGTTTGCAAGATTTGCAAGCAAAGATTATAAAGCATATTGATGATAAAAGTTTTGTTGAAGATAGTTTAAGAGTGCTTCGTGGAATTTCTTTTGCATGCAGGTTTGATTTAACAATTGCAAAAGAAAGTTTAAAATTAATGCAAACTATGGATATAAGTGATTTATCTAAAGAGCGTATTAACAATGAACTTTATAAAATTTTTAAAACTTCAAGACTAAATAAAGCTTATGAGTATTTCAAAATTTTAAACTTAGAGGAAAAAATATTTTTTCATCAAAGCTGTAATAAAGAATTTGAAAGACTTTTAGAACAAAGTCAAAAAATAATTTGCGATGAGGCTTTGTTTTTGTATTTGTATTTGAATTTTTTTCATATAAATAAAGAGGATTTTTTTAAAAAAACAAAATTAAAAAAAGAACTATTAAAAAAATGTGAACAAGAATTTATTTTAGGTAAAATTGATGTTTTTGATTTGGCTAAAATTGCTTTAAAAATACCACTTTGCAAATGGCTTGGGCTCTGGGATGATGAGCGTATGGTACAGGCAAAGAAATTAAATTTATATCATCATGCTTTTGAAAGTAAAGTTAGTGCAAATGATTTACTAAAGGAAGGACTTAGTGGGAAAGAACTTGGGATTGAGCTTGAAAAAAGAAGATTACAAGAATTAAAAAACTATATAAAGGAGCAAAAATGAATGAATATATTTTAAAAATTTCAAGTAGTGATGAGAAAGGGTTGATTTATAGAATTTCAGATGTTATTTTTAAATATAGAATTAATATTATAAAAAATGATGAATTTGTTGGAGAAGATCGTTTTTTCTTTAGAGCACATTTAGAAGGTGAGCTTGATATAAAAGCTTTTAAAGGAACACTTGAAGCTATGCTTCCTGATAATGCACAAATTGAAATTACACCAAAGAGAAAAAAAGATATTATTGTTTTAGCTACTAAAGAAACTCATTGTTTAGGTGAGTTGCTTATCCGTCAATTTAGTGGCGAATTTAATGCAAATATTAAAGCAGTTGTTGCAAATTATGAGATATTAAAACCTTTAGTGGATAAATTTAACATACCTTTTCATACTATTTTGGCACAGGATTTAAGCAGACAAGAGCATGAAGAAAAATTACTAGAGTGTTTAAAACAATATGAGTTTGATTATATTGTTTTAGCAAAATATATGAGAATATTATCTCCATCTTTTGTGGAGCATTTTGAAGGAAAAATTATTAATATCCACCATTCTTTTTTACCTGCATTTATAGGAGCTAATCCTTATAAGCAAGCTTATGAAAGAGGAGTGAAGATTATAGGTGCAACAGCACATTTTGTAAATAATAACTTAGATGAGGGACCAATTATCACCCAAGATGTTATACCGGTTACTCATGAATATTCTTGGCAGGCTATGCAACAAGCAGGACGCAATGTGGAAAAAAATGTTTTTTCTAAGGCTTTGGATTTAGTGTTTGATGATAGGATTTTTATACACGAAAATAAAACAATAGTATTTTAAATTTTTGATGCCAAAAAGGCATCAAAAATTAGCAAGAATAACAAGTTTTAAATTCATATGCAGTTGGTCTAGCTTCTACAGGCCATACTTGGGTTTCAAATTTCATATGTTGATAATCATCAATAAACACATCACTCATAACAGGCTTTAAAAAAGCATTTTTTCTAATGAGTGCTTCTAAAGATCCTCTTAAAGTATGAGGTAATTGTTCTATACCTTTTTCTCTAATTTCATCTAGGGTTAGTGCAAATAAATTTTCATCCATAGGGCCAACCGGTATGGTTTTGTTTTTAATACCATCAAGTCCTGCCATAAGCAAGCTTGTAAAAGCCAAGTAGGGATTAGAAGTACTATCAGGAAATCTTATTTCTACTCTTGCGCTTTTTTCGTTAATACCATAAGGCACGCGACAACTTGCAGAGCGATTTTGGCAAGAATAAGTTAATATACAAGGTGCTTCAAAACCTGGAACTATTCTTTTATAAGAGTTTGAACTAGGATTAGTAAATGCTGCAACACTTCTTGCATTAGCTAAAATTCCACCGATGTAATTAATCGCACATTCGCTTAATTTTCCATAGCCTTCTTTATCATAAAATAAATTTACTCCATCTTTCCAAAGGCTCATATGCACATGCATACCACTTCCATTATCTCCATAGAGTGGTTTTGGCATAAAGGTTGCAGTTTTTCCATTTAAATGTGCGACCATTTTCACTACATATTTATAAATTTGTACATTATCAGCAGCTTCAACTAAATTTCCAAATTCTACACCAATCTCAGCTTGTCCTTGTGCTACTTCATGATGATGTACGAAAGTTTTTAAGCCAACCCTTTCTAAAACTTGTACCATTTCAGCTCTAATATCTACACTAGAATCAATAGGACTTACAGGAAAATATCCGCCTTTATTTCTTGGGCGATGTCCGCTATTGTAACTATCTGTGAAATCTTTATTATCATTCCACTCACCTTCTTCAGTATCTACTTCATATTTTGCACAATGAGAAGAATCAACTATTTTTACATTATCAAAAATAAAAAATTCATTTTCAGGACCAAAATAAGCAGTGTCAGCGATATTGCTTGTACTTAAGTGTTGCATTGCTTTTTTAGCAATACTTCTTGGACATTTTTCATACATTTGATCTTTGTAAATATCATATACATCACAAATTACTATGATAGTAGGATCTGCTGTAAATGGATCTAAAAACGCACTTTCTACATCAGGTTTTAAAATCATATCTGATTTTTCTATAGGTTGCCAACCGTGCAAAGAACTTGCATCAAAAGGAATTCCATTTTCAAAAGTTTTATTATCAATTGCTTTTATATTATAAGTGATATGGTGCCAAGTACCTATCATATCAGTAAATCTAAAATCAACAAACAAAACTTCATGTTCTTGGCAATAGCTAAAAAACTCATCAATATTATTTACAAACTTACCCATTTTTTCTCCTTTTTACCAGGTTTTAATTTATTTTTTAAGATTGTAGTATATTTTTTTTAAATTAAGTTTAAATTAATATTTTTTTTATAGTCAAATATAAAAAAATGTTATTTTGTATAAAAAAACTAAAATTAATATTGATTTATATTTTTTTGTAATATAATCTCGCATTAGTTTTTTTATTATTAAAAAAGGTGTAATAATGACTCAAGAAGAATTAGATGCTTTAATGAATAGCACTGAAGACTTAGATCTTGACTCTGCGGAGGATGTGGAAGTAAAACCTGAGACAGATTATGAAGATGAGGAAAAAAATCAGCAAATTGTAAATGATATGATTAATGGTGATTATAAAGCAAGGGCAGATATGGCTTGGCCACCACCACCACCTAGTAAAGAACATAAAGTTGTACATCAACTCGATGATGTTACAAGAGATAGCGAAATCAAAGCAACTGAAATGATGGAAAAATTAGAAGCTATTAATGATTTTTTTGCAAATTCAGAAAATGAGCTTTGTGTAATTAGTGATGCTTTAAATAAAAATATAGAAATTTTTGAAAAATTAAATGCAAAATTTCCTAATGTTGCAAGCTTTAAAGAGGCTATAGAAACTAATAATAATGCTAAAAATATTATAGATGAAATTACAGGTTGTTTGCAAACTGGGCAAGATGAGGTTATGATGGCAATGGATGCTATGCAATATCAAGATATTCATCGTCAAAAAATCGAACGTGTTATTAATGTTATGAGAGCTTTAAGTAGATATATGAGTAGTTTATTTGAGGGTAAAATTGATGATGAAAAACGCGTAGGATCGGCTGTGCATATCCAAGGTGATACAACTACAGATGTTGTAAGTAATGATGATATTGAGGCATTAATCGCAAGTTTAGGAAAAAAATGATTATTCCTGAAATAGTAGCTCCTGCGGGAAATTTTACAAAGTTAAAAATAGCATTAGCTTATGGAGCTGATGCTGTTTATGCAGGAGTGAGTAATTTTTCATTAAGAGCAAGAACTGCTAGAGATTTTAATTATGAAACTTTTAAAGAAGCTATTGATTATACGCATGCAAGAGGAAAAAAAATTTATGTAACCATTAATGGTTTTCATTTTAGTTCGCAAATTGAGGGTTTAAAAAGACATATTTTGAAGTTAAAAGAAATGAAACCTGATGCTTTTATAGTAGCTTCTGTGGGTGCTATGCGTTTAGTTAAAGAACTTGCACCTGAAATTAATCTTCATGTATCTACTCAAGCTAATATTTTAAACTATTTAGACGCTCAAGTTTATAAAGATATGGGAGCTAAACGTGTTGTTATAGCAAGGGAGCTAGGTTTAAAAGATGCAAAAGATTTAAAAAATAATTGTGATATCGAGCTTGAAAGTTTTGTGCATGGTTCCATGTGTTTTGCATATTCTGGTAGATGTTTAATAAGTTCAGTGCAAAGTGGGCGTATGAGTAATCGTGGCTCTTGTGCAAATGATTGTAGATTTAATTATGAGCTTTATGCGAAAAATCCAGAAACAAATACGCTTTTTAGATTAGAAGAAGATGAAAATGGCACACATGTATTTAATTCTAAAGATTTAAATTTAAGCTCATATATTCAAAAAATTATGCAAGAAAATTGTATTCATGCTTTTAAAATAGAAGGAAGAACAAAAAGTGAGTATTATGTAGCTTTGACTACAAGAACTTATAAAATGGCAGTGCAAGATGTATTGCAAAATACTTTTGATGCTGTTAAATACGAAAAAGAAATTCATACTTTAAAACACAGAGGTTTTACGGATGGATATTTAGTTTCAAGAGCTTATGAAAAAACCGATTCTATTAATCATGATACAAGCATAGAAGAAGGAACCCATCAAGTACATGCTATTAGCGAAGATGGTGAGTTTTTTAAATGTAAAGGCAAAATTGAATTAAACAAAGAATATGAAATTTTAGCCCCGGTTAATTCTAATATAGAATTAGGAGAAAATAAACTAGGTTTAATTTATGAAAATGATGGTAAGAAATTTATAGTTTTTAAACAATTATTAGCCAAAAATAATAAAGAATTTAGTGAAATTCATAGTGGTAATGAAAACGAAATTACTTTACCGTTTAAGTTTCCAGAATTTAGCTTTTTAAGAAGGAGTGTTGAATGAAATTTGTTTCTATATTAATGGGAAGCAAGAGTGATTATGATGTGGTAAAAGAAGCTTTGGGAATTTTGGAAAAATTTGATGTTAAATATGAAATCTTAATCACTTCAGCTCATAGAAGTCCTCAAAGAACTCAAGAATACATTAAAAACGCAGAAGAAAAAGGTGCTAAAGTATTTATCGCCGCAGCGGGTATGGCAGCACATTTAGCAGGGGCTGTTGCAGCGCACACAACAAAACCTGTTTTAGGTATACCTATGCCAGGAAGTAATTTAGCAAGTATGGATTCTTTATTTTCTACTGTGCAAATGCCAAGTGGAATTCCTGTTGCAACTGTAGCTATAGGTAAAGCAGGGGCTATTAATGCAGCTTATTTAGCTGTGCAAATTTTGGCAATAGAAGATGAATCTTTAGCGCAAAAATTATTAGAAGATAGACAAAAACAACAAGAAAAATTAATCCAAGATTCTAATACAATTGAAGTTTTTCTTTAAGGAGCATATATGCAAACTTACTTGGAATTAAAAGAATTTTGTCAATTAGTGCATTTATCTGAAGATGTTGTAAAAGGAATGATGGCAAATGGTGCTTTAAATTTCAAAGAAGAAGAGGGTAAAATTTATATAGAAGCCAACCAAGGAACTTTTAGTGTGGTGCCTATGAGTTCAAAACAACCTGCTATGGTAAACTCTATGACTTTAGCAGGAGAAAGTTTTGTAGAAAAAACCATAGGAACTATTTTAAATTTACATGAAAAAGTTCTTGATGCTAAGGATGAGACCTTAGAAGCTTTAAAGGGTGAGAATAAATTTTTAAAAGATGCTCTTTATTCTATGCAAGAACTTTACGATGAGGATAGAAAAACCATAGAAAATCTTAACGAGCAACTTAAATATGCGCGTAATGAAGTAGAATTTCTAAAAAGAAAATATAAAATGATGTGGAATAAAACAGTAGAATTATATGCAAATTCGCCTGAAAAGCCAGAAGAAATAAAGGAAGAAAAATGACCTTTTCTCAAATGATATTAAATTTACAAGAATTTTGGCAAAAGCAAGGTTGTGCTATTATGCAACCTTATGACTTTCCAGCAGGTGCAGGGACTTTTCATCCGGCAACTTTTTTAAGAAGTTTAGGAAAAAAACCATGGGCAACTGCTTATGTAGCACCAAGTAGAAGACCAACTGATGGAAGATACGGTGAAAATCCTAATAGACTAGGTGCTTATTATCAATTTCAAGTTTTGATTAAACCAAGTCCTGATAATATCCAAGAATTATACTTAAAAAGTTTAGAAAATTTAGGCTTTGATTTAAAATCACATGATATTCGTTTTGTTGAAGATAACTGGGAAAGTCCAAGTTTAGGTGCTTGGGGTTTGGGCTGGGAAGTTTGGCTTGACGGTATGGAAGTGACACAATTTACTTATTTTCAGCAAGTTGGCGGTATAAGCGTAGATTTAGTAAGTGCTGAAATTACTTATGGTTTAGAAAGACTTGCAATGTATTTGCAAGATGTAGATAATGTATATGACATAGTATGGAATGAATTTAACGGCGAAAAAATTACTTATAAAGATGTCCATAAGCAAGGTGAGTTTGAATTTAGTAAATATAATTTTGAGATAAGTGATGTTAAAACTTTAAATATACAATTTGAAAATGCTTATAATGAGTGTAAAAATGCACTAGAAGCAAAGCTTGCTTTACCCGCATATGATTATTGTATGTTAGCAGCACATACTTTTAACTTGCTTGATGCAAGAGGGGCTATTTCAGTAACTCAAAGACAAGATTTTATGCTTAAAATTAGAGAATTATCTAAAAACTGTGCTTTGGTATATAAAGAAAGTTTAGATGAAAATTAAAGAAATTTATGATTATTTGGATACTATTAGTCCATTTAATACGCAAAGTTCATGGGATAATAGTGGCTTATTACTTGGAACTTTAGATCAAGAAATAAATCAAATTTATCTTGCTCTTGATGTAGATATGCATTTAGTTGAGAATGCACGTGAAAATTCGCTTTTTATAGTTCATCATCCTTTAATTTTTAAAGGTTTAAAAAATTTAAGCGGAGTGCTTTATCCGCAAAATATTCTTACTAAAATGATACAAAAAAATATAGCCTTAATTGCTATGCATACGAATTTTGATTTAAGTCATTTAAATGCTTATTTTGCTAATGAAATTTTAGGTTTTAAAATCAAAGAGCAAAATGAGTTTTTAATTTATTGTGATGTTGATTTTAAATTTAGTGATTTAATTACTCATGTGAAAAAAAAACTAAAGCTTGACTGTATAAGAGTTGTAAATGCAGGTAATGAGAAAATTAAAACTTTAGCAATATGCACAGGCAGTGGGGGAGATTTGATTTCTAGTGTTAAGGCAGATTGCTTTTTAAGTGGAGATTTTAAATATCATCAAGCTTTGGAAAGTTATCACAATAAACTTAGTTTGATTGATACAGGACACTATGAAAGCGAATCTTGTTTTAGTGAAATTTTAGCAAAAGATTTGCAAAAATTTCATTTAGAAGTTATAATATCAGTTTCAAAAAATCCATTTCAATATTTTTAAGGAAAAATTCAATGAATAAATACCTAGAACAACTTATAACTTTATCACAAATTGATAAAGAACTTGATGGTTTTACAAATAAAGTAGAAGATGCTACAAAAGATTTAAAAGAAAAGCGTAGTTTGCTTGATAAAACTGAAGAGGAAATTGCTAGTTTTGAGAAAGATATTAAAGATATAGAAAATCAAAAAATTCAAAACAATAACCATATTGCAGAATTTGGTATAAAAATCAAGGAAATAGCTAAAAAAAGTGCTGCAGTAAAAACTGAAAAAGAAGCAAATGCTTTAAAAATTGAAGAAGATATAGCTAAAGAGCAACTTGATGCAGCAAATGAAGAAATAGAAAGATTAGATAAAATTTTAGAAAATAAAGAAAAATTCATACAAGAATTACAAGCTAAAAGAAGCGAACTTGAAAATGAAGTGGACCAAATTGATGCTCAAACTAAAGCTGTATTAGTAGATATTGAAAAAGATAGATTACAAATTTATGATAAAAAAGTTAAACTGATGGGTGAAATAAATCAAAAAGTTTTAACTTTTTATGAAAAAATTAGAAAATGGGCGGGAAATAGTGCTGTAGTTCCTGTAAAAAAACATGCTTGTTATGGCTGTTTTATGAGAATTTATGACAAAACTTATTTAGCTGTTTTAAAAGGCGATGAAATCGTAACTTGTCCACATTGTGGAAGAATTTTATACAAAGAAAAAGAAGAAAATCAAAATTGATTTTTTTTTATTATATTTTTGCTGCGATTATATATGTAATTGCAGCTCCTTTTTTGTTGATTTTAAGTTTTTGTAAGGAAAAGTATAAAATATCATTAAAATCAAGATTTTTTCTTTACAAAAATTTAAGGCAAAAGCAAGGTGATATGTATTTTCATGCTTGTTCTTTTGGTGAGATTAAAAGCCTTATTCCTTTAATAAAACTTTTTCCAACTTGTAAAATTTCAACCATCACACAAACTGGATTTAATGAAGCTTTAAGACATTCTAAAAAAGTAAATTTTTTACCATTTGAAATTTTCATACCTTTTTGGATGAGGTCTTGTAAAGTTTTGGTTATTTTTGAAGCAGAGCTTTGGCTTATGCTTGTATTGATGGCTAAATTTCACAATGCAAAAGTGATTTTGTTAAACGCTAGGATTAGTGATAGATCTTTAAAAAATTACAAGCGTTTTAGTTTTTTTTATTGTTTGATTTTTAAATATATTGATGTTGTATTTGCACAAAGTCAAAAAGACAAAGAAAGATTAGAATGTTTGGGTGCTAAAAATGTTATAGCATATAAGAATATCAAAGCTAATATAAAACAAGAGCAAGTGAAAAGCTATTCCAAACCTAAAGCCAGGATTATTATATTTGCTAGCACACATGAAAATGAAGAGCAATTATTGCTTGATGAAATTAAATTAGAAGAAAATGATAAATTGATTATTGCCCCAAGACATCCGGAGCGTTTTGGCGAGGTTGAGGTAATTTTAAAAGATTTTTGTCAAAAAAACCACTATAATATGCAAAAATTTTCAGACTTTACTTTAAGTGAAAATGATTTTGCAAATTTTTTTAATACCAAATGTTTATTGCTAAATACTTTAGGTGAGCTAGAAAGTTTTTATAAGATTAGTGATGTGGTTTTTTTATGTGGCTCTTTCATAAATAACATAGGTGGGCATAATCCTATAGAAGCAGCTAGATGGAATAATATTATTATCTCAGGGAAATATTTTTTTAATCAAGAAAGTTTATATCAAGAAGTTGATGGTTTATATATTTGCGAGAGTGTAAAAGATATAAATAATTTTTTAAAACAAAAATTATCACAAGCACAACTTAAAGAACAAAGTGATTTAAGTGAAGTTATATTAAGTATAAAAGAAGGTTTAGATGCAAGAAAAAGCTTATAAATTGCTTGCAATGCAAGAAAAAATTTCTAATAACGCAGCAAAAGATTTGATTGATAAAGGCTGTGTTTTTGCTATGGGTAGAAAGGTTGTTATAGCTAGAGCTTTGATGAGTTCAAAAACAAGATTTGTTGTGCAAAAAATCAAGAAAGCAAAAATACTTTTTGAAGATGATAAAATCATAGCTTTAAATAAGCCTTATGGAGAGATTAGTGAGAATTTAGAAAGTGTTTATAATGCTAAATTAATTAATAGACTTGATAAAGAAACAAGTGGGGTTTTGCTTTTAAGCAAAGATGAGGAATTTAGACTAAAATGTATTCAAGAATATAAAAAGCAAAATGTTTATAAAAGTTATTTAGCTATTGTTGATGGAGTGATTGCTGAAGAACTTGAAATTTGTGAAAAAATAACTACTATAAAAAATAAAACTGGAGCCTTTAGTAAAATCGATAAATTTGGCTTAGAAGCTCATACCCAAGTTATACCCTTAATGGTAAATGCTAAAAAAACCTTAATAAAAGCAGTCATTAAAACAGGTAGAACACATCAAATTAGAGTACATTTAAATCATATAAAACATGGTATTATCGGTGATGAAAAATATGCAAAAATTAGTTCATCAAGAATGTATTTACACTCTTATGAAACGCATATTTTTGATTATCAATTTAAAGCCTTACTTGATGAGAGCTTCAATGCTTATGGTTTTGAAATAAAAAATTTAAATTTTTAAAGGCGTTTAAAGCTAAAAGGGTTTATAATTTAGCTTTTTAAAATTTTAATAAAGGGAAAATAAAGTGTTTGAGATAGTTAGTGAGTCATTTAAATCCGCAGTTAATAAACTTCGTTTTGTTGATGATGAAAAAGCTTTAAAAAATGCTCTTGACACTTTAAAAAAAGCCCTTTTAAAAGCAGATGTACATCATAAAGTTACTAAAGAACTACTTACTTTAGTAGAAAATGATGTGAAAACTAATGGTATAGGTCAAAAACAATTTTTAGATTCAATTAAGAAAAATTTAGAAGAAATTCTTAGTGTTAAAGGTAAAAATCAAGGTTTTGTATTTGCTAGTAAACCACCTACAGTTGTTTTGATGTGTGGTTTGCAAGGTGGTGGTAAAACTACTACTACAGTAAAAATTGCTAATTACTTAAAACTAAGAAATAAAAAAGTACTAATTGCTGCATGTGACTTACAAAGATTAGCTGCAGTAGAACAGCTAAGACAACTTACCCAAGCTAATGAGCTTGATTTATTTTTCATAGAAAATGAAAGTATTCCTTTAAATGTGGCTAAACAAGCTTTAGAAAAAGCAAAAAATTCTATGTATGATGTTTTACTTGTAGATACTGCCGGCCGTTTAGCAATTGATACGGCTTTGATGAATGAGCTTAAAGAAGTAAAAGCTATTTTAAATCCTGATGAAGTGTTTTATGTAGCTGATGCTATGAGTGGTCAAGATGGAGTTAAAACTGCAAGTAGCTTTAATGAAGCTTTAGAAATTACAGGGGTTATTTTAAGTAAATTTGATGCAGATACTAAAGGTGGTGTTGCACTAGGTATAGCAAAACAAATTGGTGTGCCTTTAAGATTTATTGGTGTTGGTGAGAAAGTAGCTGATTTAGAAGTGTTTATCCCTGATAGAATTGTTAATCGTATCATGGGCGAGGGTGATTTAGCGACTTTGGCTGAAAAAACTGCAGCGATTATTGATGAAAAAGAAGCAAAAAAACTTAATAAGAAAATTAAAAAAGGTGAATTTAATTTTAATGACTTTTTAAATCAAATGGAAAGTGTTAAAAAGCTTGGTAGCATGAAATCAATCATTGGTATGATACCTGGTTTATCGTCCATGGCAGCAAATATTAAAGATATTGATTTGGATAATTCTAAAGAAATTATTCATATTAAAGCAATGATTTCATCGATGACACCAAAAGAAAGAGAAAATCCTGATTTGTTAAACAATGCAAGAAAGCGTCGTATTGCAGAGGGGGCTGGTTTATCTCAAATGGAAGTAAATCGCTTTTTAAAACAATTTAGTAATGCAGCTAAGTTGGCAAAGAAATTTTCAAACAAAAAAGGAATGGAAAACTTTATGAATATGTTGCAGCAAGCTAAAAGACCGCAATAATTAAAGCTTTTTTATGGATATATGAGTTAAAATATCTATAACAAAATTTTAATTTTTTTAGGAGTATTAAAATGACAGTAATCAGACTTACAAAAATGGGACGTAAAAAAAGACCATTTTATCGTATAGTTGTAACTGATAGTAGAAAAAGACGCGATGGTAGCTGGATAGAAAGCATTGGATATTACAATCCTATGGTTGAGCCTGAAGTGGTAAAATTTGATGCTGAGCGTTTAGCTTATTGGAAAAGCGTAGGTGCTAAATTAAGCGATAGAGTAGCAGCTATTACAAGCAAATAAAAATGGTTGAAAATTTTTTAAGAGAATACGCAAAATTAATTGTTGATTTTCCTGAAAAAGTTGATATACAAAGACAAAATTTAGAAAATAATTTTGCTGAAATTATCATTTATGTCGATCCATCTGATACTGGTAAGTTGATCGGAAAAAATGGAAAATTAATCAACGCAATAAAAACAGTCATTATGGCTTATAAAGTTAAAGATGCAACTTCATATCGTATAACGGTAAAAGCCATTGAAGAATGATTTAGTCCAAGTTGCTAAACTTGGGAAAAGTGTTGGTTTAAAAGGTTATGTAAAATTACATAATCTTAGTGATTTTTATGAGCAGTTTAAAATAGGTGCTAAATTTTTTGATATTAATCAAAAAATTTACACCATAAAAGCTTTTGATAAAACTAGATCTTTAGTTTTATTTGAAGGCTTTGAGAGTGTTGAGACTGCCAAAATCTTAACTAATATTACTCTTTTTCAAACTATTGAAGCCACAAAAGAAACTTGTAAATTAAAAAAAGATGAATATTTTTATTTTGATATAATTGGATGTGATGTTTTTGAAAATGAGCAAAAACTAGGTGTAGTTGAAGACATTTTAGAAAGTGGAGCAGGATTTTTATTTTGTATAAAATGCGATGAAAAACTGCAGACAAAGGTTAAAAACTTTTATATTCCCTATGTTGATAAATATATTCAAAAAGTTGATGTAGAAAATAAAAAGATATTCACGCAATCTGCTTTAGATATTTTAGAAAATTCATGAAATATACTTTTGTAAGTTTATTCCCAGAGCTTATTGAACCTTATTTTCAAACTTCTATTTTAGCAAGAGCAAAAGAAAAAGGGATATTAGAATTTGCTTTTGTTAATCCTAGAAATTTTACCACAAACAAGCACTTTAAAGTAGATGATTATAAAATAGGAGGAGGTGCAGGGCTTTTGCTACAAGCTCAGCCTTTGTATGATTGCTTAATGTATATTAAAAAGCAAGATAAAAATGTTCATTTTGTTTTTCTTTTACCTTGTGCTAAGACTTTTAAACAAACTGATGCTAAAAGATTAAGCAAGAAAGATCATATTTGCTTTGTAAGCAGTAGATATGAGGGTTTGGATGAGCGTATTGTGGAAGAATTTGCTAATGAGGTATTTTCTATAGGTGATTTTATACTTACAGGTGGAGAGTTAGCGTCTTTGGTGATGTGTGATGCTATTAGCAGAAATATTCAAGATGTTCTTGGAAATAGCGAAAGCTTAAGTGAAGAAAGTTTTGAAAATGACTTATTAGAGGCCCCATCGTTTTCTAAACCTTTTATTTTTGAAAAGGAAAATGAAAAATTTTATGTGCCTTCAGAGTTTTTAAAGGGAAATCACGCTAAAATCACAGCTTTAAAAACTACTTTGGCGTCTTGCAAAACGAAATATTTTCGTCCTGATTTGTATCAAAAGCATGAACGCAAATTTTAAGGAATATCGTTATGAAAAATAAATACATTGAGCAATTTGAGCAAAAACAAATTGAAGGTAAAAATGTTCCAGAATTTCGTGCTGGAGATACTTTAAGACTTGCTATTCGCATTAAAGAAGGCGATAAAACAAGAATTCAAAATTTTGAAGGTATTTGTATAGCACGTAGAGGAAATGGTGTAGATGAAACTTTCATCGTGCGCAAAATAGGTGCTAATAATGTAGGCGTTGAAAGAATTTTCCCTATTTATAGTGAAAGTTTAGAAAGTATTACAGTATTAAGAAGAGGTCGTGTGCGCCGTGCTAGATTATTCTACCTAAGAGATAGAAGAGGTAAGGCTGCTCGTATTAAAGAACTTAAAAAATAAAAGTGAAATTTAGAACTCAAATATATGAAGTAATTTCTTGGGAACAAGAAATTCAAAACGGCATTAATATATCTAAGAAAATAGAAAATGCTTATGCTAAAGAAATCTGCATAACTATGTCAAAAGATAGCTTTATGAAAGATCATAAAGCACCTTTTGATATTACCATACAAGTATTAAAAGGCTCCATTGATTTTGGAGTTTTAGATCAAAAAATTCTACTTAAAACGCTAGATAGTATAAGTTTAAAAGCTCATGAGATTCATAATCTTTTAGCACTAGAAGATTCTATAGTACGCTTAACTTTGTATAAGCAAGATAGTCTTGAGCGTGTTGAAAGTGTTTTAAAATCTTAATTTAAGCCTCATTTTGTATAATTTTAGCTTACTAAAATTAGGAAGTTAAGCTATGAAATGGACTAAAGATTCTTGGAAAAATTATAAAATTCAGCAACAGCCACAATATCCTGATGAAAATGAATTACAAGATGTTGTTAAAAAATTAGAAAAACTACCACCGCTTGTTTTTGCAGGTGAGGTGGATAAGTTAAAAAAATCCCTTGCTAAGGTTGTAAATTCTCAAGCATTTTTACTCCAAGGAGGAGATTGTGCGGAGAGCTTTGTAAATTTTGGCGCTGATAATATAAGAGATATGTTCAAAGTTATGCTTCAAATGGCTATAGTACTTACTTTTGCAGGATCTTGTCCTATCGTTAAAGTAGGGCGCGTTGCAGGGCAATTTGCAA
Organism: Campylobacter sp. FU_520; assembly: GCF_025772385.1. NCBI lineage: Bacteria > Pseudomonadati > Campylobacterota > Epsilonproteobacteria > Campylobacterales > Campylobacteraceae > Campylobacter > Campylobacter sp. FU_520. The sequence continues at coordinate 46,218 of NZ_JAKMRZ010000005.1, forward strand.
AGCCAAGAAGCAGTGATCTTGAAGAAGTTGAAGGAGTAAAGCTTCCAAGTTATCGTGGGGATATTATTAATGGTTTTGAATTTAATGAAAAATCAAGAATAGCCGATCCTAAAAGAATGCTAGAAGCGTATTATCAAAGTGCTACAACTTTAAATTTATTAAGAGCTTTCTCAAGAGGTGGTTTAGCGGATTTAAGAGTAGTACATAAGTGGAATTTGGGTTTTTTAAAAAAGGCAGAGCTTGGGAGAAAATATGATGAACTTAGTGAAAAAATCACTCAAGCCTTAGCCTTTATGCAAGCTTGTGGCATTACCGATACTCCAAATCTTTCTCAAACAGCCTTTTATACTTCTCATGAAGCCTTGCTTTTGCCTTATGAGGAAGCTTTAACTAGGGTAGATAGTTTAAGCGGGGAAATTTATGATTGTTCAGCACATATGCTTTGGATAGGTGAGCGCACTAGAAAGGCAGATGAAGCACATGTGCATTTTTTAAGTGGAGTAAAAAATCCACTCGGTGTTAAGCTTAGTGCTAATTATGATTTAGATGAGATTAAAAAGCTAGTAAGTATTTTAAATCCGCATAATGAAGCAGGAAGATTAAATTTCATCATCCGTATGGGATGCGATAAGATAGAAAAAGCCTTACCAAAATTATTTAAAGAGTTAAAACAAGAAGGATTTAATATACTTTATAGCATAGATCCTATGCATGCAAATACGGTTAAATCGGGTAATTTTAAAACAAGAGAATTTGATAAAATCATCCAAGAAGTGCGCGCGTTTTTTGAGATAGCTATGAGCGAGGGAGTGTATCCTGGTGGGGTACATTTGGAAATGACAGGGCAAAATGTAACAGAATGTGTGGGAGGCTCTTTAAATATCACTCAAGAAGAACTTTCTAAACGCTATGAAACACAATGTGATCCAAGATTAAATGCTGATCAAGCTTTAGAATTAGCATTTATCATAGCAGACTTAGTTAAAAAGGCAAGAAAATGTTAAAATTTTATGGTATTAAAAATTGCAATAGTGTTAAAAAAGCTATGGATTATTTAAATTCTAAGCAAGTTGAATTTGAATTTTTAGACATTAAAAAGCTAGATGAAGAAACTTTGGATTTTTGGCTTAGTAAAAGAAGTGTTTTAGAGCTTGTAAATACAGCGGGTATGAGTGCTAGAAAATTAGGCTTAAATAAAGAAAAACTCCAAAATTTAAGCCAAGATGAGATTAAAGTGATGATTTTACAAAATCCAACGCTTATAAAACGCCCATTAATCATAAAAGATGATGAAGTTTTTATAGCTAAAGAATATGAGAATTTTTAATTAAATTTTCTCTCTTTGGTAGATTTTTTTAATTTTTACATCTAAATTGTGAGCAAATTTAAATAAAGCTGGCACTACTAAAAGTGTAAGTAAGGTTGAGCTAATAAGACCAAATATAATAGCAATGGCCATAGGAGAATTTCCTTCAAAGCCAGAACCCCTTGAAAGTGCTAGTGGAAGCATGGAAAAAATCATCGCAAAAGTTGTCATTAAAATAGCTCTTAAACGACTTTTTCCTGCATAAATTAGTGCTTTTTCTACTTCCATACCTTCATCGCATTTTTTATTAGCTACATCTACTAATAATATAGCATTTTTTCCTACCATTCCAAAAAGCAAAATAATAGCTACAAGTACAAATAAAGAAAAGTGATTTCCTGTGATAAAAATTCCAAAACAAGCTCCACCAAAAGCCAAAGGCATGCTTATCATGATGATTAAAGGAAGTATTAAACTTGAATACAAAGAAGCAAGGATTAAATAAATCAAAATCATCCCCAAAGATATAGAAAACAAAAACCCACTAATGGTATCATCTAAAAAGTCCAAAAAACCAGAATAAGCAAAAGATAGGTTATTTTTTCCTAAAATATAAGCTAAATTGGACTTAAAAATTTTTCTTACTTCACCTAAAGAAATGTTTTCTATGCTTGAAGTGAGTTTTATACTAGTAGTTTTATTGTGTCTGTTAATTAAAGAAAGATCTTTTTTATAAGAAAAGCTAGCAATACTAGCAAGTTTTATACTTTCATTGTTATGATTTTTAAGTTCTATTAGCTCTAAACTAGTTGGATTTTGCTTAAAAGCTTCATCAAAGCTAAGGATAATTTCATCTTTAAAATTTTTATAATCCATATTTCCAACGCTTAAATTTCCAAAGGAATAAGCCAAGACATAAGCAAGTTCTTGGGGGTTAATACCAAGTTTAGCAGCTTTTTCTCTATTGATGTTAATAGCAATTTCTTCTTTTAAATCCCCTTCATTATCATCTATAGCAACAAAACCTTCGTGTTTTGAAAACACTTCTTTCATTCTATCAATGGCTTCTTTTATTAGCTTTAAATCATCACCTAAAATTTGAATTTGAACCGGATCTTCAATGCCTGCTCCTTCTATTTTAGGGAGTTCTAAAACTTTTATCTTTAAGTCTTCATAGGAGTTTAATTTTTCTTGAAAAAGGCTAATAAGCTTAGGTTGTCTAAATTTTCTTTCATTTAAAGGTTTTAATTTTACATAAATTTTTGCTTTTTTAATTTCTTTTGCGTCATTATATCCTATAAGTAAATATGCATAAGCAACACTTGGATCTTGCTTTATATTTTCATATACTTTTAAACTTTTTGCTTTCATAGCTTCTAAAGATAAGTCGTTTTTGCTTTCTAATAAAACTTGTATTTCACTATCTTCTTCTATAGGTAGAAAATCTAAGCCTATTTTAGGAGCTAAAGAAAAACATAAAATAATTACAACAAGCGTTGATAGGATAAATTTAATTTTATTAGCTAAAACTTTATAAAGTAGCTTTTCATAAAATAAGTCAAGTTTTATAAATAAAAATTCACTTTTTTTATAAAATGTGCTTTCGCTAGTATTTAAAAATCTAGCACTTAAGGTAGGTATTAAAAATACACTTACAAGATAGCTTATAATCACACCAGAAGCAACGCTGGTAGCTAATACATTAAAAAATAAACCAGGAACTGAATTCATATAAGCAATAGGTATAAATACACACAATAAAACCGCACTAATGCTTAAGACGCTAAAGCCTATTTCTTTGATCCCTTCAAATGAAGCTTGTAAAGGAGGAAGTGTTTTTGCTTTTTTGGCTATACTTTCAATGATGACTATAGCATCATCTATAAAAATTCCTATACTTAAAGTAAGAGCTATGATGGTTAAGCGATTAATATCATAACCTAAAAGATTAATGAGAAAAAAACTAGAAATAATTGAAGTTGGCAAAACAATAAAAGCTAAAATAGTCGCACTGATATTTCTTAAAAATACATACACTATTAAAAGTGTTAAAATCACACCAAAAACCATATCAAAAATAACCTGATTGATATGTTTTAAGATGTTTTGGCTTTTATCATAAACTATTTTAATTTCTATTTCATTGCCTGCTATTGTTTGTAGTGTTTTTAAGGAATTTTTGATATTTTCTATAACTTTTAAGGAGTTATAACCAGAAATTTTATTAAGCTCAAGTAATACCCCATCTTTTGTATCAAGCATTGCAAACTGCTTTTGATCTTCTAAACCATAGCTAATATTTGCTATATCTTTTAAAAATATTCCACTAAAAATGCGTATATTTTCTAACTCTTTTAAATTTTGTGCTTCAAAATATCCTTTGATAGTGAAATTATTTTTTGAATTTTCAAACTCACCTAGATATTGTTTAAAATTATGGCTTTGGATGATTTTAGCTACATCAAGTGCATTAATGTGGTATTTTTGTAAGGCATTAGGCAAGAGTTTGATTTGAACTTGTGGTTTTAAAAAGGCTATATCATTGATCGTTCCAACTCCTGAAATTTTTTGTAAAAATGGTTTTATATCATTGTTAATCTTACGCATAAGTTTTAAATGATCTTTGGAGCTTAAAAATAATGATACAACAGATCCTGCATCAGGGGATATTTTTTCTAAGGTTGGCTTTGCTGGAAGATTAATAGTGTTAAGTTTATCTCTAATATCATTTGCAGCTACTTCTAAGTTTTTGCCTAATTCAAATTCAACAACAGAAATAGAAAAATTATTATAACTTGTAGAATTGATATTTTTTATTCCTTGTACATCTGAAATTGCATTTTCTATTTCTTTGGTTATTTTAGATTCTATGAATTTTAAATCTCCATTAGCGGTTGTGGTAATTTTAATCAAAGGAATATCTACTTTTGGATAAAGATTAATGGGCATACTAAAAATAGAAAAAGTACCAAAAATCACCAAAGCGATAAAAAACATCAAAACAGCAATAGGATTATTAATAGCAAAACGATACAAGATTAATCCTTGGTAATGATTTTTCCTTCTCCAAAAGAACCTGGAGTAAAGTTTAAGGCCTCAACTTCTGCATAAATTTTTCGTGTTTTTATGTCTATACTTGGATAAATAAGTGTGATTTTACCTTGATATTCTTTTTCATTTGAGTCTATTTTATAAATAAAAATATCATCGATTTTTACCTTGTCTTTAAATTTTTCATCAAAACTTAAAAGCAATTTTACTTTTGGATAAGAAAAAAAATCAAATAAAACATGAGAAATTCCCCTAGCTCCATCGCCTATGTCGATATATTTGTTAGAAATAATCCCATCATAAGGTGCTTTTAGAGTTTTTTTATCAATTAAGTCTTTGTAATGTTGTATATTTAAAAAGGCTTTTTGTTGCAAGCTTTGTGCTTTTTGAAACTCAAATAAAATATTTTCATAACTTTGCTTATCTATAACTTCTTGTACCTTTTTAAATTTTTCTAAAGAACTTTTAGCATGTTCTAGTGTAAGAGTGGCAAGTTTGTATTCATTTTGTGCTAATTTTAAGGCTATTTGCTCGCTAGAATCTTCAAGTTTAAGTAAAACTTGATCTTTTTTTACCTTATCATTAACATTCACATAAATTGCCTTAACTATACCAGCACTTTGCAAGGATAATTTTGATTGATTTTGTGCGAGCACATCAAAACTAGCATAAATTTCTTCAGCTTTTAAAGCGAGTAGAGAAAATAAAATTAAAAATACCAGTTTCATTCTAAAACCTTTGTTTTTATATCAATTCCAGCTGTAAAATAATACCTTGCTTTTGTGATTTCATGTTCATTTTTAGCTAGTTCAAGCTGACTTTGACTTTTGTATTTTAATTCTAATGCATTTAGGTATTCTACATATGAGCAAAGTCCTGCGGTGTATTTTTTCTCAATAGCCTCAAAAGCTAAGTTAGCTGCTTTGAAACTTGCATTTAATGCTTTTATTTTAACTTTAGAAATTTCAATTTCTTGTAAAAGATTATCTAGTTCTATATTTACTTTTCTTTTAGTTTTTTCAAGCTCTAATTGAGTGATTTTACTTGTATATTTTTGAGCTTCTAAGGCTTTTTGATTAGCGCCAAAATCAAAAATTTTCCACTCAAAAGCTAAAATAAAACGATTGCTTTGCCCATGTTCTTTTAGAAAGCTTTCGCTTGTTGATTTTAGCTCATGCGGTAATTTAGGATTGTAGTTCATATCATAAAAACTAAAACTATTTTGTAAAAATATTTTTGGAAACAACTCAGCTCTAGCAGAGTCTATTTTTAAATTTTCTAAATTTAATTTTTCTTGCATAAGGGCTATTTCATAGCTTTTGTTTTTTTCTACACTTGGTTCTTGTAAAATATTTTGAAAAGAAGGCGTAAAATGCGTTTTACTAAGATTATAAATTTCATTTTTTAATTCATATAGTTTTAATTCATTTTGAGCTAATTCATAAGAGCTTAATTCAAATTTTGCTCTTATGCTCTCAAGCTCACTTTGGCTAGCAAGTCCAGCTTGGTAAAAATTTTCTAAGCGCTTGAGTTGATTTTGCAGAGTGATTTCTTTTTGTTTATCGCTTGCTATAATACTTTCTAAGCTAAGATAATTAAAATACAAAACACTAGCACTAAGTGCCATATAATTTGCCATGTTTTCTTTTTCAAGATGAGCAAGTTGTTTTAGACTTTGCATGCTAGCGATTTTTGCTTCTCTATTACCCCCCATCAAAAAGTAAAAATTTAAGTGAAAGGGTGCTCATTAGACTTTCTTGGGGTTCTATGATAAAGCGATCTTTGTTTGAGCCAAGATAAGAAACACCTAAATGTAAACTTGGCAAATAAGCATTTTGCACGCTTTCTTGTTCTAAAATACTTTTTGAAAATTGGAGTTGCTTTTGTAAGTAATTTTCATTGTTTAAACTTAAATCTATAAATTCTTTAAGATTATTAGCTAGCAAAAATAAGGGCAAGAAAAGTAAATATAAAATTTTCATTTTTAAACTTTTTGTTTTATTATAGAAAATATAACTTAAAGTAATGATAAAGCAAGAAAATTTTTAAGTAGCTTTTTGCCATTTTGACTTAGTATGGCTTCTGGGTGAAATTGAACTCCATAAATGTCGTATTTTTTATGTTTTAAAGCCATGATGATATTATCTTCACTTTGGGCTAAAATTTCACATTTTTTACCTATATGACTAACATAAAGAGAGTGATATAAACAAATTTTAAAATTTTGTTCAAGATTATTAAAAAGTGGATTTGGTTTAAATTTTATAGTTTTTACCTTACCATGAGTTGGATTTGGAAGTTTAGAAATTTTACCACCAAAAACATGTGCTATGCATTGGTGTCCTAGACAAATTCCAAGAATTTTTTTATCTTTTTTAAAATATTTTATAGCTTTTAAGCTTAACTTTGATTCTTTTGGAGAATTTGGTCCAGGGGAGATTAAAAGATGGGTAAAATCATATTTTTTAAGCTTTTTTGGATTTTTAAATTGATCGTTTTTAATGATTTTATAAGTAATGTTTAATTCTTTTAAATAAAAGGCTATGGTGTAGGTAAAAGAATCATAATTATCTATAATCAAAACTTTCACAAAAACACCCTTTTTAAGCCTCTTAAAGAATTAATAGCATAAATTTCTTTAGCATTTAAAAGCTCATTTTTAGCGATATCTTTTTCCTTGATGAGCTTATGTTTTAAGAGTGCTTGTCTATAAATACCATTGAGGCAGTTTTTAGCATAAGGAGTAAAATATTTGTTGTTTAAATTTATGATAATATTAGTTCTTGAACCCTCACAAAGTATGCCTTTTTCATCAAAAAAAACCATATCATAGCAAATATTTTCTTTCCATAGATGTGAATTTGCTTCATATAAACTACGCAGAGATGTTTTATGGTGTGTTAAAAGATTTATTTTTACGATGTCTTTACTTATGAGTAGTTTTTTGCTTGAATTTTCTTGTATATTGTTAAAATCAAACTCATAAAGGCCATTTTTGAAAAGTTTTAGTTTAATAGCTTTTGAACCTTTTTGAGTAAAATTACTTTTTGTAAAAAAATGATGATGGTTGAAAACAAAATTATTAAAATTTTGTAAAGATTTACAATGGAATTTTTTATCTTTACTCTCTAGTATATTTTTAAAATCATGTATTAATCTTTGAGTATCAAAGCCAAAAAAATTAGCTGAGTTTAAAATTCTTTGTAAATGTTCTTTGAAAAATAAAATAGAATGATTTTTATAATACATTGTTTCAAACAAGTAAAAGTTGGGTTCTAAAATTTTGCTTTTTAGTTTTAATTCTTCAAATTCATCTTGTTTTTGTGAGTCCCACACAAGTCCACTTCCTACACTATATCTTAAAAAATCATCATTATTTTTTTTCTCTAAAGTGCGTATAGCTACGCTAAATTTTGCTTTGTTTTTATGGATTAAACCTATAGCTCCACAATAAATTCCGCGTTTTCTTTGCTCTAAATTTTCTATAAGTTTGATGGTTTCTATTTTGGGTGCACCTGTGATGGATCCACATGGAAAAAGGGCTTTGAAAATTTTAAAATAATCATTTTTTTGCTTTAATTTTCCGCTTATTTTTGAAATGAGTTGGTGTAGGGTAGGGTAGGTTTTAACCTTAAAAAGTTCGCATTTTAAAGAATGTTTTTTGATGAGTTTTGAAATATCATTGCGTAATAAATCAACTATCATTACATTTTCGCTAATGGTTTTTTCGTCACATTTTAAAAAGTTTTTTAGATTTTCATCTTCTTTTGGATCATTTGAGCGTTTGATTGTACCTTTCATGGGTTTTGTGATGATTTTTTTATTTTTGATTTTAAAAAAAAGTTCAGGTGAAAATGAAGCTAGTTCTAAAAATTCATTTTTCATATAAGCTTTATAAGGGGTATTTTGCTTAGGATAAAGGCTTAAAAAACTCTCATACACATTAAGATTTGATTGTAAGTGTAGTTCTTGAGTAAGATTAACTTGATAACTTTGACCTTTAGCTATGGCATCTTTGACTTTGTCAAAGTTTTCAAAATACTTTTCTTGATTTAAATTAGATGAAAAGCTTGGATAAAAGTCTAAATTTTTTTCTTCGTTTGCAAAGATTTTTTTTGATTTAAAAGCAAAAAAATATAAAAAAGGCTCTTTGCTTTTATAATTTTTATCTTCTAAATATTTATAAAATTCATATTGAATATAACCTAAAAAATAATATTGATTTTTATATTTTTCTATGGTTTTAAAAGCTTTTTTACTTTCTTTTTGAGTATAGGCTTTAAGGGTAAAGGCAAGATCATTATAAAGATATTTTCCAAAGATAGCAAATGCCATTTATATCCTTAGTTTAATAAATATACCCAAATAGGTAAAGAAATAAAGGCAAAAACTATACCAAAAGCCACAGAACTAACTGCTAAATTCGTATCAAGTTTTGCTTTCATAATCATAGCTGCAACCATTGTCATAGTAGGCATAGCTGATTCAAGTAAGGCGATGATAGAGCTAGGATTTAATTTGAAATTTAAAAGCTTTAAAAGCACTAAAAAGATTAAAGGTGTGAGTATCATTTTACCAAAAATGACTATTATAGTTGCTTTATAAGAAGTTTTTATACTTAAAAAGCCTAAATTTAAACCTATGGCAAAAAGCGCTATAGGTGTGGCACTAGCTCCAAGCATACGCAAAGGTTCAAAGATAAAATCAGGAAGTGCAGTAAACTTAAAACAAAGTCCTAAAATCAAAGCAACAAAAGGTGGAAAAGTAAAAACTTTTTTAAGATTTTGTAAAAAGCTTACTTTTTGCTCGCTAGCTAAAGAGATGATAAAGGGAGCAAGCAGTGCCACTGGCAAAGAAGTAGCAAGCGCATCATAAAGGATAATCTCGCCTAAAAAATGAGGATCTTGATAAATTCCACTAATGATAGGTATACCTACAAATAAAGTATTTCCAAAACTAGAAAGTAAAAAAATACTTACAAGAGTGCTTTTGCTAAATTTAAAGCAAAGAGCTAAAAATACACAACATAATGCTGAAAAAATAGCACAACCCAACCCAAGCAATATAATAACAATCAAAGAAAAATCAAAATTTAAATGATAAGCACGCTCAAAAATCAAGCAAGGCAAGGCAAAAATAATAGCAAAATCTAAAAAAGCACGCGCTTGTTTTTGTTTTAAAATTTTGATTTTTTTAGCAAAATATCCACCAAAAAGCAAACAAAATATACTAAATAAGGAAGAAAAAATATACATTTTATTCTGCTAGGTTAAAAAGCTTTTGACTAAATTTTGTATGAGTAAATTCCATCCATCTACAAGCACAAATATCAAAAGTTTAAAAGGCATAGAAATCATAACAGGAGGTAGCATCATCATACCCATAGCCATTAACACCGAGCTTACTACCATATCAATAACCAAAAATGGCAAGAAAAGTAAAAAGCCTATTTCAAAAGCAGTTTTAAGCTCGCTTATCATAAAGGCTGGCACTAAAACTGTTAAAGGCACATCATCTATGGTTTTTGGATTTTCTAAATTTCTAATCCTATAAAAAAGCGCTAAGTCTTTTTCCCTGGTGTTTTTTAGCATAAAATCTTTAAAAGGCTTAACACCTTTAGCAAAAGCTTCTTCATAACCTATTTGTTCAGCGATATAGGGTTTTATACCTTCGTTGTATGATTTTGTAGCCACAGGCTCCATAATGAAAAAAGTTAAAATCAAAGCTAAGGTAACCAAAATAGTATTTGGTGGCATAGTTTGAGTGCCAAGAGCTGTTCTTAAAAAAGAAAACACTACAACAAGTCTTAAAAAAGAAGTCATTACAAAAACAATGGTAGGCGCAAGAGCTAGTATGGTTAAAACTATGACTATATTTAGGGTTGTTACGAGTTGTTGTGGGCTATTTGGAGCACTAAGACTTAAATTTACAGTTGGTATGGTTGCTTCAGCGCCTAAAAGAGCCAAGCTTGATAAAAATAAAGCTAGTAAAACCCTCAAAATATTTCCTTGGTTAAAATTAAAAGCGTTATTTTAGCAATTTTACTCTTAAAAGAATAAAAATGATTTTATAAAAAATAAGAATTTTTACTTTAGCTTGTTAAAATAAGCAATAATTTTTAAAACAAAGGTAAATTATGAAAATTTCTGTGCTTATTTTGGCTGCTGGACTTGGCACGCGTATGAAATCACAAAATCCAAAAGTGCTTCAAAAAATTTGCTCAAAAGCAATGATTTTACATATTTTAAAACAAGCATATAAAATTAGTGATGATGTATGTGTGGTGCTTTCTCATCAAAAAGAAAAGGTTGAGCAAGTTGTTTTAGAGCATTTTCCAAATACACGCTTTTTAGAGCAAGACTTGCAAAATTTTCCAGGCACTGCAGGAGCTTTAAGGGGTTATGAGAGTAAGCATGAAAAAGTTTTGATTTTATGTGGTGATATGCCTTTAGTTAAAGCAGATGATTTGGAAAAAATAGCTTTAAATGAGAGTGATTTTAATGTGGCTGTTTTTGAGGCAAAAGATCCAAAAAGTTATGGAAGAATAGTATTAAAAGAAAATAAAATTCAAAAAATAGTAGAAACAAAAGATGCAAGCAAAGAAGAACTTGCTATAAACATCTGCAATAGCGGTGTTTATGCCATAAAAGCACAAATTTTAAAAGAAGTATTGCCTTTGATAAAAAATAATAATAAAGCTAAAGAGTATTATTTAACCGATGCGGTTTATTTAGCAAAAGAAAAGGGCTATGAAATCGATGCGGTGTTTGTAAATGAGCAAGATTTTATGGGGGTAAATGATAAAGTAGAGCTTTGTCTAGCTCAAGATCTTATGCAAGAAGCGATTAAAAAAGAATGGATGAAGCAAGGGGTGATTTTTCACATGCCTGCGACGACTTTTATTTCAGATGAGGTTGAGTTTGTAGGCGAGTGTGAAGTGTATGAAAATGTGCGTATAGAAGGAAAATCAAAAATCATTAATTCTATCATTAAAAGCTCAAGTGTGATTGAAGATAGTATAGTAGAAAATAGCGATGTAGGGCCTTTAGCGCATTTGCGTCCAAAATGCCAGCTTAAAAATACCCATATAGGAAATTTTGTAGAATGTAAAAATGCTTTATTGAATGGAGTTAAAGCAGGACATTTGAGTTATTTGGGTGATTGTGAGATAGATGAGGGAACTAATATAGGTTGTGGTACTATCACTTGTAATTATGATGGGGTTAAAAAGCATAAAACCAAAATAGGTAAAAATGTTTTTGTAGGTTCAGATACACAATTTATCGCTCCGGTTGAGATAAAAGATGAGGTAATCATCGCAGCAGGAAGCACCGTGTGTAAGGATGTAGAAAAAGGTTCTTTACATATCAATAGGGCAAAGACGCAAATTATAGAAGATTTTTACTATAAAAAACTAGGTAAAAAATGAAAACAATCTTACTAGCAGTAAGTGGAAGCATAGCCTTTTATAAAGCTTATGAGCTTATTTCTTTATTAAAAAAAGAAGGTTTTAGGGTTAAAGTTTTGCTAAGTCAGGGAGCTTTAAAATTTGGCACTAAGCTTAGCTTTGAAGCCTTAGTGGATGAAATTTTATGTGAAGATAATGAAAGTTGGCAAAATACTAATAATCATATAGCCTTTAGTAAGACTTGTGATTGTGTGCTTTTTGCACCTGCTAGTATAAATTCTATCAATAAATTAAACTATGGTATGGCGGATAATTTATTTATTCAAACTTTAATAGCAGTAGATAAAAATAAACCATTTTTAATTGCACCCGCTGCAAATACAAACATGTATTTACATTTTAGCACTCAAAGTTCTTTAAAAAATTTAAAAGAGCAAGGCTATATTATCATTGATCCTATAGTTAAAACCCTAGCTTGTAAAGATGAGGGTTTAGGAGCTTTGGCTGAGCTTGATAGCATTATAAATGCTTTAAAAAGAAGCTTAATGCAAGAAGATTTTTTTAAAGATAAAAGTTTTATTGTAAGCGGTGGTGGAACTAAAGAAAAAATTGATGATGTAAGATGTATTAGTAATTTTTCAAGTGGAAAAATGGCAAAGGCAATTGCTGATGCCTTGTATTTTTTAGGTGCTAAAGTAGTGTTAGTTAGCTCAGTAGAGTTTAAAGCACCTTATAAATTAGAAAAATTTGAATCTTCTTTAGAATTAAAAGAAAAATTGCAAAAATATAAAGATTTTGATGCTTTAATTATGGCTGCTGCTGTGAGTGATTTTACTCTTGAGGCTTACAAGGGTAAGATTAAGAAAAATGAGCATTTAAACGGACTTGATTTAAAATTAAAGCTGAATGAAGACATCTTAAAAAAATTAGATTTTAAAGGCAAAAAAATAGGCTTTAAAATGGAATTTGATGCGCAAAATGCTTTAGAAAATGCTAAAAAATCTTTAGTTAGTAAAAATTTAGATATGGTGTGTTTAAATGTCTTAAATGAGCAAATGAACTTTGGAAGTGATGAAAATAGCATTTGTTTTATTACTAAAGATAGTATTTCTCAAAGTTTTAAACAAAGCAAAGAAAAACTTGGTTTTATTTTAGTACAAGAATTAAGGAAACTTTGGTGAATATCATCAACTCAACCTTACCTGTAAGAATGCAAATTTTAGAAAAACGCGCATATAACCGCTATGTATTGCTTTTAAACACTAAAAAGCTTGAAACAAAAAGTTTGATAGAGCTTGAAGTAGGGGAGGAGTATTTAGCTGAAGTTTATGAAGATAAAGGCGTGATTTCTTTTAAAAATCTTTTGAAAAAGCCTAAAATTAGACTTTTTGAAGAGGGAGCTGAACTCATAGAAAAACTTTTGCAAGAAGGTGATGAAAAAGCTTGGTATAAAAAATTCATTATTCAAAGGCTTATGGAAAGTAAAAGCGCGTATGAGTTTGAAATTTATAAGGAAATGTTTTTTGCATTCTTTGAAGGAATTTATCATATACCTTTTGTTTATGAGGGAAATAGGGCTTTGTTTGAAGCTAAGAAAAATGGAAATATTTTAGAGGTGTATTTGTATTTTGAAATTTTTGGTGCTTTAAAAATTATAATTGATAATGGTAAAATCACGCGCATACAAACACCTTTTGCTAAAGTAGCGCATTTTTTAAATGAGTATTTTAAATTTGAAGTAGTTAATACGCTTAATCCTATGTTTGTTTTTAAAAGATTGATGGATATAAAGGGATAGAATGAATGAGTTAAAACATCTTGCTGTAGTAATGGATGGCAATAGAAGATGGGCTAGAAAAAATGGACTTTTAGAAAAAATTGGCTATAGTCAAGGTGCTAAAGTTGTTGAAAAAATCATAGAAGTATGTATAGATGAAAAAATTCAAAATCTAACCCTTTATGCTTTTAGTACAGAAAATTGGCAAAGACCAAAAGAAGAAGTGGAGTTTCTTTTTAAACTATTAAATAAATATCTTGATGAGTCTTTAAATAAATTTGTAGCCAATGAAGTGCGTTTTAAAGCTATAGGAAATTTAAGTCTTTTAGATGAATTAACCTTAAAAAAAATACAAAATTTTCAAGAACAAACTAAAAACCACACAAAATTATGCGTTAATTTAGCTATTTCTTACGGAGGCAAGGATGAAATAGTTAGAGCGGTTAAAAAGGTGATTGAAAAAAATCTTGAAATTAATGAAGCAAATATACAAGCAAATCTTGACTTAAGTGAGGATGTGGATTTGTTTTTAAGAGTAGGGAGTGCTAAAAGAATTTCAAATTTTTTATTATGGCAATCAAGTTATGCAGAAATTTATTTTAGCCAAACCTTATTTCCTGCACTTACCAAAAAAGAAATCGCAAATATTATTACTGAGTTTAAAAAACGCAAAAGAACCTTTGGTAAATGATATTTTTCTTTTTATTACTAGGACTTTGTGTTGGTTCTTTTGTCAATGTTTTGATTTTAAGAACGATTAATAAAGAAAGCATAATAAGTCCAAGATCAAAATGCCCTAAGTGTCTTAAAACTTTGAAATTTTATCATCTTTTTCCTTTGTTATCTTTTGTATTTTTAAAAGGCAAATGTGTTTTTTGTAAGGAAAGAATTTCTTTGATTTATCCTTTTAATGAATTTCTTTGTGCGTGTTTGTTTGTCTTTGCTTTTTATTTAATCGAAGATGTTTTTCAAATTTTAATTTTTGCTTGTATGCTAGCTGTATTTTTAGCACTTTCTTGGATAGATTATTATTTAAAAGCAGTGAGTGAGCTTTGGCTTTGGATTTTATTTATTTTAGCTTTTTGTTTTGATTTTTTGCAAAATGGTTTAATTTTAGAGGATTTTCAAGATAGCTTTTTGTTTCGAGTGTGTTTTGGAGCGGGGTTAATTTTCATACTAAAAAGTGTGATTAATTTTATTAAAAATTTTAAAAAAAGAGATGAAATTTTAGAAAGTTTAGGGGAAGGTGATGTTATAATAATAGCTTTGATTTTTGGAATTTTTGGCTATGAAAAAGGCTTTTTGATTTTATTTATTGCAAGTTTTTTAAGTCTTTTGATGTTTATAAAAATAGCCAAGAAAGATTATCAAATGCCTATGATTCCTTTTTTATTTTGCGGAATTTTGATTAATCTAAGTGTAGAAAGTATATTATGAAACTAGTTTATAAGTATTTGCTTAATCAGTTTTTAAGCACAATGTTGTCTTTATTTTTTACTTTATTTATTATTGTTTCGATTATATTTTTTATACAACTTGCTAAAATTACTGCTTATATTGAAATTACTTTTTTTGAATTAATCAAATTATATATTTTTCTTTTACCAAAGATATTAATTTTTACTTTACCCATATCTTTTTTCATTGCTTTGACTTTGGCCTTTTATAGGCTTTCTAGGGAAAATGAAAGCACGGTGTTGTTTGCTTTGAGTATAGCTCCAAGTATGATAGCAAGTTTTTTTGCAAAAATTGCAGCTTTGGTAAGTGCTTTTATGCTTTTGGTGGTTTTGGTTTTTATACCTATATCTTTTGAACTTTTTGATAATTTTGTAGATTATAAAAAAATTAGCGCTAAAGTAAGCATAAAAACAGGAGAATTTGGACAAAGATATGGGGAATGGCTTGTTTTTATTGATGCTAAAAATTCTGATGAAACTTATAAAAATATCATAATGTATCATCCAAAGAAAAACCTACAAGATAAAGAACAAGTGATTTTAGCCAAAGAAGGAAAGTTAGAAACAAATGATGGGGTTATTACTTTTAAGCTAGATGAAGGAAAGGCTTATGAGATTAAAGAAGAAGATTGGCATATTTCTAGTTTTAAAAATTTATTAATTAAAAGCAAGCTTTCTTCCAAAGAATTAAATACTCAAAGTTTTTATGGGTATTGGTCTGATGTAACAAGCAATAAAGAAAAAGCAAAAGAATTTGTTATTTATATTCTTATAGCTTTATTTCCTTTAGCTAGCGTGCTTTTTGCACTCTCTTTTGGTATAGTAACTTATCGTTATGAAAAAGGTTTTGCTTATTTTGGAATTTTTGTGATTATTTTTGCTTATTTTACGCTTTTGATTAGTTTTTATAATCCTCCTTTTGTAGCTATTGTTGTGATTTTTTCAAGCTTTTTAATTACTTCTTTGTTTTATTTTAAAGCAAAAATTGCAAGTAAGTATTAATGCTTTTAAAATTAACTTTTTCTTATGATGGTTCTAAATTTCAAGGTTCTGCTACCCAGCCACATAAACTTAGTGTCCAAGATACCTTAGCGCAGGCCTTGTCGCATTTGGGTATTTATGAAAAGCCTTTATTTGCTTCAAGAACTGATAAAGGTGTGCATGCATTTAATGCAGTCGCTTGTGTTAAAGCGGGAGAACATTTTAAAGATTTTGTATATTTAAAAAATAAAATCAATCATTTTGCGCACCCATTTATACATATAAAGCATATCCAAAGAATGCAAGAAAATTTTCAAGTGCGTTTTGATGTGCAAAAAAGAGCATATCGCTACATTATAAGTCATGAAAAATATAATCCTTTTTTAGCCTCTTATGTGCATTTTTATCCAAAAATAAATATTAAATTAGCCAATGAAATTGCATTTTTATTTGAAGGAGAGCATGACTTTAAACTTTTTCAAAAAGAAGGCTCTGATAATAAAACAAGCATAAGAAAAATGTATAAAACTAGAGTTTATGCTTATAAAAATTACACTGTGTTTTATTTTGAAGCAAATGGTTTTTTAAGATCGCAAATTAGAATGATGATGGCAAGTATTTTAAAAGTATTAGAAGGAAAAATGAGCCAAAATGAGCTTTTGGAGCAAATTAATGCTAAAAAAGCTTATTGTAGATTTTTAGCTCCTGCTAGTGGTTTGTATTTGAGTAAGATTTCTTATTATAATAATGCATGATTTTTTTATGTATAAAAAATGAAAAAAGAATGATTAAAGTCCCCATACAAAAAGGTAGCAGCTCTACATCTACTCCAAAAATACTCATGTTGATAAAAATACTTATAGGTATAATGGCATTATTCATCAAGGCTAAAACTCCACTATCTACTTCAGTAGAGCCTTTATTCCATAAAAAATATCCAAGTCCTGAAGCAATAGTCCCAAGATAAATCAAAGCTATCCAAGAACTTAAATTGGATGGTAAATTATTATAATCTCCAAAAAATAAAAATGCAGGTAAGGTTATACTGGTTGCGCCTAGATAAAAATAAGCAAAAGCTTCTTTTTGGCTTAAATTTGTATTTTTTTCTAATAAAATTTTATAAAAACTTTGTCCAGCTCCAAATACTAAATTAGCCCCTTGAATAAGTAAAAATCCATATAAAAAATTAGAGTTAATATTATCAAATTTAACTACAAAAGCACCCATAATGCATATAAAAATACTTATAAAATATAAATATCTAAGATTTTTTGAAAAAAGCCCATAAAAAAGCACAACGTAAAAAGGTGTAAAAATCGTAAAAAGCGCTACTTCGCTTACACTTAAATATAAAAAAGAATGATAATAAAATAAATTCATTATGCCAAGTTGTAAAGCTCCAATGCTTATGAGTTTTAATTTTAAATGCAAATTTAGCTTAAAATTTAAAAAAGGTAAAAATACCAATAAAGACAAAAAAACTTTTGCAAATGCTGCAAAAAAACTATCCATTTCTAAGGTAATAAAATGCCCAATTAATGGAAAAGAAAAAGCCCAAATAAAACTTGCTAGCAATAAGCTTGGCATTTTAAAGCACGCCTTCTAATTTAAGTAAAGCCTCTTTGATAAATAAACCACCATTGTATCCACCTAAGTGATTTTTAGCTACTACTCTATGGCAAGGTATAAAAATTGCAAGTTTATTTTTAGAATTTGCATTACCTACTGCTCTAAAAGCTTTTGGATGATTGATAAAAGAAGCAATTTCTTGATAAGTTTTAGTTTGCCCATAAGGAATTTTTATCAAAGCTTTATATACCTTTTGTTCAAATTCGCTTCCCTGAAGAACTAGGGGAGTGTTAAAGGCAAAAAGCTTTTTGTTAAAATAAAGGTCTAGTTCTTCTAAGGCTTGCTCTAAAATAGCGTGTTTATCTTTAGTAAAATCAGGCTTATATATAGTAAAATCAACATTAATAAGCTTATCTTTATCACTTTGTAAAAGAATATAAGCAAAATTAGCCTTGTAAAAACTTTGATACATATTTTTCCTTATTTAAAAGCAAGCATTGTATGAATTTTAAATTAATTAATTGTTATTAAAGCAAAAATTTAGTTAAAATAGTAATTTAATTTATATTCAAGGAAAATATTTGAAGATTTTATTATTTAGTTTGATTATAAGTTTAAATGCTTTAGCTTTGGATTATAGTTGTGAGTATGTTAAGGAAAATAAAGCTGATTTTTTTAAAGAATTTGAGCCAAAAAATACACAAGATTTTGCTCAAGTGGATTTAAATTGTGCTTTTTCTTTAAAAAACCATCAAATCACAAAAAGATTATATGAGCTTGCTAATGAAATTAGAGGAAGCAATAGTGCTTGTATGGGTGGAGAATATTTTAGTGATTTGAGAAAATTTGATTTTAAATTATTAGAAATTGCACTTGATCCACAAGGCTATCAAAAGACTTTACAAGATCCTATAATACTTGAAGAAAAATTTGCAAAATTAAAAGCGTATTTTAGATTTTGGGCTTATCAAAGCATTGGAAATTTTAAACTTTTTAAGGAATTTTGGAAAGAATATAATAATGCGATTAATCCTTTAACAAGATATTTTCAAAAGGAATTTAATTTAGATAAAGCAAGTGCAATTTATTTTGCTAGTAATGCTTTGAATGAATTTTTAAACTGGGCGGTTGGCGAGACTAAAATCTTTAAAGATATTTCAGATTTTGAAAAATTTGTAGCTAATAAAAATAACTCTTTAGAGCAGATTAAAGAGTATATTTATACTAAAAAAATTAGTAATTTAGAATTAAACAATGGTTTTAAATCAGCCTTGTTAAATAATAGAGAAAGTGAGATTATAAGAGAATTTATAAAATTAGGTGTAAAAATAAATGAAGGTTATGAATCTGCTTTATTTTTTGCACTAGATAATGCAGAAAATGTCAAGGTTTTGCTTGAAAATGAAGCGGTGGTTGATTATAAAAATTCTTTTGGGAAAACACCTTTGTTTTATGCTGTTGAATATAACAACTATAAAGTTGCCAAGCTTTTGCTTGAAAATGGTGCAAATGTAAATCAAAAATACATTAATGATAATGAAAAGCTTTCTATTGCTAGTATGGGAAGCAATACGCCATATTTTATCACCTTATGTGCACTTGAGCATACTTCTAAAAATATTTTTATGCATGGAGCAAATTATGCAGATGTAAAAATGCTTAAGTTGCTTATAGATTACAAAGCTAATTATAAAGAAATAGATGATTTAGGATTTAATGCTCTTGATTTTGCCATCATTGCAAAAAAAGAACAAAATATTAAATTTTTAAAAAAACTTGGTTTAAAAGAAAATGAAAATTTGATGTTATATGAAAAGGCACAACCATGAAAACTGCTTTAATAACAGGAGTAAGCTCAGGCTTTGGTTTAGAAAGTTTAAAAGCCTTAATAGAGCTTGATTATAAAGTTATAGCCATAGCAAGACGCAAAGAAAGATTGGAAAAACTACAAGAGCTTTATGGGGATAAAATTTATCCTATTGTGCTTGATGTTAGGGATAAACAAGCAGTTTTTACAGCAATTGAAAATTTACCTCAAGATTTACAAAATATTTCTTTACTTGTTAATAATGCAGGTCTTGCTTTGGGTTTAAATGAGTTTGATTCTTTGGATATTGAAGATATTGAAGCTATGGTAGACACTAACATCAAAGGCTTTTTGTATATAGCAAGAGCTACTTTACCTTTACTTAGAAAAGCACAAAATGCTCATGTGATTAATCTTGGCTCAATTGCGGCAAATGTACCTTATTATGGAGGTAATGTTTATTGTGGAACTAAGGCTTTTGTGGCACAATTTTCTAAAGCCCTAAGAACGGATTTGCGCGGAAGTAATATAAAGGTGACAAATATTGCTCCAGGGCTTTGTAAAACTGAATTTAGTGAAGTGAGATTTAAAGGTGATATTAAAAAAGCTGATGAGGTTTATGAAAATACTAAATATATTAAAGCTGAAGATATAGCAAAAATTATTACTTTTATTATTAGCTTACCTGAGCATATTAATATTAACGAAATTGAACTTATGCCTGTGACTCAAACATGGGCAGGAACTTTTAGCGAGAAAATATAAAAACTTAAGGAAAAATATGAAAATTTTTTATTTATTATTAGCTCCTTTATTGTTATTTGCTGATGCACAAGCAAATGCAGAACTTTTTGGAGTTTGGACACTTTTACCACCGGTGATATCTATTATTTTAGCTTTTATTACTAAAGATGTGGTACTTTCGTTGTTTATTGGTGCATTAAGTGGTACTTTTATGCTAGGACTTATTGAAAATAGCATTTATCATGCTATTATAGCTTCTTTTACAGGCTTTATTTCTAAAGTGGTAAATGCTATGGCAAGTCCTGGTAATGCAGGAATTTTACTACAAGTTTTAACCATAGGTGGGGTTGTAGCTCTTATTACCAAAACAGGTGGTACTAAGGCTGTGGCTGTTTGGCTTTCTACTAAAGCTAAGCAGGCAAAAAGCTCACAATTTGCTACTTGGTGTATGGGGATTTTTATTTTCTTTGATGATTATGCTAATTCATTAATCGTAGGTCCTATCATGCGTCCGGTAACAGATAAATTTAGAGTAAGCCGTGAAAAACTTGCTTTTATTATGGATGCAACTGCAGCGCCAATTACCGGTCTTGCTATCATTTCTACTTGGATAGGACTTGAAATTTCTTTAATTCGTAGCGGATATGATCTAATCGATAATGCAACTTTTGCGCATTTAGGTATAGTAAAAGAAGAAATCAATGCTTTTGAAATCTTTGTACAAACCTTACCTTATAGATTTTATAATCTTTTTATGTTGATTTTTGTTGTTTTGACTATTTATACAGGTAGGGAATTTGGACCTATGTTAAAAGCTGAGCTTAGAGCTAGAGCGGGTAAATTTTCTCATGGTCATGAGCAAATTGATAATATAGAAGATAAGGTTTTAGAGCCAAAAGAGCATGTAAAATTACAAGCTTCTAATGCTATTATACCTTTGGCTGTCTTGATTGTGTTTTCATTTATAGGTTTTTATTTTAGTGGTTATAATGCCCTAGATGATGCGAGTGTTAAAGCACAAATAGATGCAGCACCATTTAGTTTATTTGCTTTTAGAGAAACTTTTGGCGCAGCTGATGCTTCAGTTGTATTATTTCAAGCAGCACTTTTAGCTACCATAGTAGCTATTATTTTAGGAATGTATAGAAAAATATTTACTTTAAAAGAAGCTATTGCAGTTTGGACTCATGGTTGGAGGACTATGATTATGACTGTGATTATTTTGCTTTGTGCATGGTCATTAGCTTCTGTGATTAAGGATTTAGGAACTTCTAAATATTTAATTGATTTATTTTCAGATAAAACACCTATTTACTTGCTTCCTACAGCAATTTTTATTTTTGCTTCTATTATATCTTTTTCAACAGGAACTAGTTATGGGACTATGGGTATTTTAATGCCTTTAGCTATTCCTTTAGCTATGGCTGTTGGGGTTCATAATGAATTAAGCGGAGCAGAGTTGCACCAATATATGATTATTAATATTTCAGGTGTTTTAACAGGAGCTATTTTTGGAGATCATTGCTCGCCAATTTCTGATACAACTATACTTTCATCTATGGGAAGTAAGTGCGATCTTTTAGCTCATGTTAGCACGCAAATGCCTTATGCTTTGAGTGTTTGTGCTATTAGTATACTTTGTGGTTATTTGCCAGTAGCACTAGGACTTAATGTATGGATAGGGCTTGTTTTTGGAATCTTAGCTATGATAGCTTTGCTTTTTGTGGTTGGCAAAAAGGTAGATGCATAAATGCATTTTGAAGAAAAAATTGCTTTAAATAAAGCATTGTTTTCTTCTTTATATAATGGAGAAATTCAGTGCTTTAAATCACCTTTAAAAGCTTATAGAACTAGGGCAGAGTTTTCTATATATCATCATGAAAATGGGGAAATTTCTTATGCAATGTTTGAAAATAAGAAAAAAATTCCTATTGAAAAATTTGATATAGCAGATGAAAAAATTCAAAAATATATGCCTATTTTATTAAATAATCTAAATGAAAATTTAAAACATAAGCTTTTTGGAGTAGAGTTTTTAGCTACAAAATTAGATTTAAGTATAACTTTACTTTTCCATAAAAATATAGAGCTAATTACACAAGATTTACAAGAATTAGCAGAAAAATTAAATCTCAAGCTCATAGCAAGAAGCAGGGGTAAAAAACTTGTATTTAATGGGGAAAATTTAAGACAAGCTTTAAAAATCAATACAAATGAATTTTTATATGAGTTTAATAATGATTGTTTTATCCAGCCTAATACTTTTATCAATGAAAAAATGATTGAATGGGTTGTATCTTGTATTGGAAGTGATTTTAAGCAAGATTTATTAGAGCTTTACTGTGGTTATGGAAATTTTACCATAGCTTTAGCAAGAAATTTTAACAAAGTTTTAGCAACTGAAATTTCTAAAAAAAATATCGAATTTGCTTTAAAAAATTGCGTTTTAAATTCTATTGAAAATATAACTTTTACAAGGCTTTCTAGTGAAGAGTTAAGTCAAGCTTTGAAAAAAGAAAGAGAATTTAACCGCTTAAAAGGCATAGATTTAGATAGCTTTAAAATATCTCATGTCTTGGTTGATCCTCCAAGAGCAGGGCTTGATCTAAGTGTGATTGAACTTATTAAAAATTATGAAAATATCATTTATATTTCGTGCAATCCTATCACTTTAAAAGAAAATCTTGAAATCTTATGTCAAAGTCATGAAATTTTAAATTTAGCCTTTTTTGATCAATTTGCCAATACTCCTCATCTTGAATGTGGGGTGCATTTAAGAATAAAAGCTTAGTATAAGTTAGAATTTATACAAGCTTTGTTATTATAAAAATAGTTGATTTAATCAATTAATTTTTATAAAGGATTTCTTATTTTATTTCAAAAAATTACTTATACAAATAGAAAAATACTCTATAAAGTCAATGAAATTTTAAAACCCTTTGGACTAAAATCAAGTGATTGGAGGGTTTTTGTATATTTAAATCAGCATGGCTATAGTACTTTAGCTCCAATATGTGAGTTTTATCAGATGGATAAAGCTATACTTTCTAGAGTTGTTTCTAAATTAGCAAAACTTGAATATATAGAGTTTTTAAAAGCAGATGATAAAAGAGAAAAAATCATTACTTTAAGCGCTAAAGGTAAGGAAATTTTTTTAGATGCAAATGCTCATATAAGAAAATATGAAAGAAATGTTTTAGATATCTTAGATGTAAAAGATCAAGAAAGACTTTTAAAATTACTTGATTATATCAATGAGAAAATTTAAAAGGTTTTTCATGGGATTAAGTAAAAAATATAATTTATTTAATGTAAATTTTTTCTGTATTTTTGGGATAAATTTTGCTATTTGTCTTGTTTTTTATATGAGTAC
This sequence comes from Campylobacter sp. FU_520, assembly GCF_025772385.1. Classification (NCBI taxonomy): domain Bacteria; kingdom Pseudomonadati; phylum Campylobacterota; class Epsilonproteobacteria; order Campylobacterales; family Campylobacteraceae; genus Campylobacter; species Campylobacter sp. FU_520. The sequence continues at coordinate 69,691 of NZ_JAKMRZ010000005.1, forward strand.
TATTTCTAGTACAGATTATGTTTTAGGTGTTTTAAACCTTCAAACTAGTACCGCAGGTCTTATTATGGGAGCTTTTGTTATAGGTGCTTTGCTTTCTAGACTTTATTTTGGTTCTATAATCGATGATGTTAATATAAAAAAGGTTATAGTATTTTCGCTTTTGTTTTATCTTTTTATTAATTTGATGTATTTGAAATTTTATAATGTATATTTTTTGATTTTAATACGCTTTTTAGCAGGGGTTTGTTATGGAATTTGCTCTTGTGCTTGTGGGGCAGCTATTGCTAGGATAATACCTAGCAATAAAAGAGGAGTTGGTATAGGATATTATGCTACAAGCGTTGTTTTAACTTCAGCCTTAGGGCCTTTTTTGGCTATAAAACTTGACTCTATCAATCAATTTTGGCTTAGTTTTTTAATAGCTTGTTTGAGTATTGTCTTTGCATTAGTTTTATCTATTTTTTTAAAAGTAAGAAGATTTAAAAAACATCATCATACAAAAAGAAAATTTAGTATTTATAATTATTTTGAAAAATCAGTTTTAAATTTAGCCTTAGTGACTTTTTTACTCGCATGTCCTTTTGGTGCTATTATAGCTTATATGAGTGCTTATACCCAAAGTTTAAATTTAGCTTTTGCTGGATCTATGTTTTTTGTAATATATGCTGGATTTTCTATGGTTTTTAGACCACTTGCTGGTAAAGTGTTTGATAATTATGGTGCTAACATTGTGATGATTTTTTCCTTTTTGAGTTTTATAGTATGTTTGCTTTTGCTTGCTTTTGCATTAAATTTTTATATGATTATTTTAGCTGGAGTTTTTTGTGCGTTAGGTTATGCTAATGCTACTTCAAGCGCTCAAGCTTTAGCTATAAAACTTGCACCTAAAGAAAAAATGGGCTTGGCTAATTCTACGTTTTTTATAGCCTTAGATTTTGGTATAGGAGTAAGTCCTTATTTGCTAGGCATTATAGAGCCAAGTATAGGTTTTGCTAATGTTTATGCTTTTTGTGCTTTATTGGTTGCAATGGCTTTGATTTTGTATTGTTTATTGGTTGTAAAAAAAGCTTCTTATTAATATGATTTTAGATACAATGCTTTAAAAAGGAAAAAGCATTGTGTGATAGTTATAAAATACTAAGTACTATGAAAAATATAGCCATCATAGGACTTAGCCCTAATCAAGATAAACCTTCTCATTTTGTAAGTAAATATTTACAAGATTTAGGTTATAAAATTTATCCCATCTATCCTAAAGAAGATTTTATTTTAAATGAAAGAGTTTATAGAAACTTAAAAGAAATCCCTTTTGAGGTTGATACGGTTGTGATGTTTAGAAAAGCAAGTTTTGCAAATGAAATTTTTGAGGATCTTTTGAGTAAAAAGATTAAAAATTTTTGGATGCAACTTGGCATTGTCAATGAAGAGATAATGCAAAAATGTAAAAAATATGGTATAAATTGCGTTCAAGATCGTTGTATTAAAATAGAACTACAAAAAGGATAATCATGGTTGAATTAAATAAAATTTATCAAGCAAAACAAAAAATCGCAGATTTTGTATTAAAAACCCCTTTTGTGCACTCTTCTTTTTTGAGTGAGTTTTTAGAAACTGATGTTTTTTTAAAATGTGAAAATTTGCAAAAAACTGGTGCTTATAAAATTAGAGGAGCTTATAATACAATAGCTAATTTAACTAAAGAACAAAAACAAGCAGGTGTAATAGCTGCAAGTGCAGGAAATCATGCACAAGGGGTAGCAATTAGTGCTAAAAAATTTGGCATAGAAGCTGTGATTGTTATGCCTGAAGCTACGCCTTTATTAAAAGTAAGTGCGACTAAAAATTTAGGTGCAAAAGTGATTTTAAAAGGGGATAATTTTGACGAGGCTTATGCTTATGCACTAAATTATGCTAAAGAACATCATTTAAATTTTATTCATCCTTTTGAGAATGAAAGTATTATAGCAGGGCAGGGTACTTTAATGCTTGAAATGCTTGATGAAATAAGTGATTTAGATATGATTTTGGTTCCAGTTGGTGGGGGAGGTTTGATTAGTGGAGTGGCAAGTGCTGCTAAGCAAATTAATCCTGCTATAAAAGTTATCGGAGTGAGTGCTAAGGGAGCTCCTGCGATGTATGAGAGTTTTAAAAGTAAAAAAATGATTAATTCAAAAGCTGTTAGAACCATAGCTGATGGTATAGCAGTGCGTGATGTGAATAAAATTAATTTTGATATTATTCTTGAATGTGTTGATGATTTTATTCAAGTTGATGATGAAGAAATAGCTAATGCAGTATTGTATTTACTTGAAAAGCATAAAATTACAGTTGAAGGAGCAGGAGCATCAGCAGTTGCCGCACTTTTGCATAAAAAAATAGATTTGAAAAACCATAAAAAAATCGGAGTGATTTTAAGTGGTGGAAATATCGATGTGCAAATGCTAAATATCATTATAGAAAAAGGTTTATTTAAAGCTTTTAGAAAAATGCTTATTAATGTTACTTTGATTGATAAGCCGGGTGCTTTGAGTGCTTTAAGTGATGCTATTAAAGAAGCTCAAGCAAATATAGTTAAAATTGATTATGATAGATTTTCAACTAAGCTTGAGTATGGCGATGCGATGATTTCAATCACTCTAGAAACTAAAGGAAAGGAGCATCAAGAATTAGTTAGAAAGATACTTTATGATAAAGGTTTTAATTTTAATGAAATTTTATGATATATTAAATATAATATTTTTTAAATAAAACCAAAAAAAGGGTAAAAGTGCCACAAGAGAAAATTTTAGAACCAGATACATTGATAACTTCTAAAACAGATTTAAAAGGAGATATCATTTATGCTAATGATGATTTTTTAAAATATGCTGGTTATAAAATGAATGAGATTTTGTATAAACCACATAATATTGTGCGTCATCCTGATATGCCAAAAACGGTTTTTAAGTGTTTGTGGGATTATATACAAGATGGAAAAGAAATTTTTGCTTTTGTAAAAAATAAAACCAAACAAAATGATTATTATTGGGTTTTTACTAATGTTACAGCCTCATTTGATGATCAAGGAAATATTATAAATTATTATTCAGTAAGAAGAAAACCTAAAAGAGAGGCTATACTGGTTATAGAGCAAGTTTATAAGGTTTTATTAGAAACTGAAAAAACTGGAGGTATAAAAGCTGGAGTGAATGAACTTATGAAGATAGTTAATTCTTATGGTATGAGTTATAATCAGCTAATTTTAGAGCTTCAAAAATAATTTTATAAAAATATTTAAAAAATGTTTTTTAAAAAAAGGCATAATAAGTCTGATTAATTTAAATTTAAGGAAATTATCTATGTCTTTGGAAAAAGTTCTAACTTCAGATGTTTTAATAACATCAAAAACTAATTTAAAAGGTGAAATTATTTATGCTAATGAGGATTTTTTAAAATACTCTGATTATAAAATTGAAGAAATTTTATATAAACCTCATAGTATTATGCGTCATCCTGATATGCCAAGAACTGTCTTTAAATATCTATGGGATAATATTCAAACGAAAAGAGAGGTTTTTGCTTTTGTAAAAAATAAAACAAAATTTAATGATTATTATTGGGTTTTTGCAAATGTAACTGCTTCTTGCGATGCTAATGAAAATATTTTAAATTATTATTCAGTAAGAAGAAAACCTAAAGCAGAAGCTGTTAAAACAATAGAAGAAATTTATAAAGTTCTTGTAAGAAAAGAAAAGGAAGGTGGTATAAAAGCAGGACTTGAAGAATTAAATGCTGTAGTAAAATCTTATGGGATGAGCTACAATGAATTAATAATACAAATTCAAAAATAAAAGGATGTTGATGAAAAATATAGTATTAGTTGGTATTGGTCTGGGTGTTTTATCTTGTGCAAATTCTATATATTTTATGGATTTTATTTCCTTTGGATTTTCTTTGGCTTTGTTTTTATTGTTTGCTTTTGCTTTTGTTGTTTTAAAAAAAGAAGATCAATTTAGTGATAAAATCTTAGATCTTAGCAGAGAATTAAAAAATGGTAATTTTGATTCAAGAATTGTATACATTAAATGTAGCAATAAAAAACTTAAAGAAATTGCAGATAATCTTAATAATACTATAGATGGTTTAGAAGCTTATTTGAGAGAAATTAATACCTCTATTGCTTGTTCTCAAAAGGGTGAGTATTTTAGAAGAGCTATTCCTGAGGGTTTAAAAGGAATTTTTGTTCATAATATTAACTTTATCAATAAAGCTTTAGATGATATAGAAAAAACAGGAAAATCTGTTTTTAAAAATGCTTTATCAAGAGAATTGATGGATTTGAGTTTAAATAGTCAAAATGAAAATTTAAATGACTTATCTTCTGCTTTAAATGGTATTATTAAGTTGATGAGAGAAGTTTTTGGTGATATCAAAATCATATCAGATACTGCTCAAAAGAATGGTTTAGAAGTGGGCAATTTGCAAGATTCGATTTCTTCTATGATGCAAGTGGCTGATGAGAGTAAAAATGCTGTTGATACTTTTGCATCTAATGCTCAGAGTATTAATGCAATTGTGGAAGTTATTAGAGATATAGCAGATCAAACTAATCTTCTTGCGCTAAATGCGGCTATTGAGGCTGCTCGTGCAGGAGAGCATGGAAGAGGTTTTGCGGTAGTTGCAGATGAGGTAAGACAACTTGCTGAAAAAACACAAAAAGCAACTGGCGAGATTACCTTGGCAATTCAAGTAATGAATCAAGAAATTGGCTCAATACAAGAAAATAGTGAAAAGGTATTTGATATTGCAAATTCTTCTAATAGTAAAATCGCTGATTTTAGTGAAGCATTTAGAGAATTAGAGGATAAAAGCTCTCATTTAGGAAAAGAATTTGTTAATTTTGCTTCTGATTTGACTTTATCGGCTATGAAAATAGACCATATTTTATATAAATCAGATGTTTATCTAACTCTTAATGGTTCTCAGCAAAATCTACAAAATCTTGATCCAATCTCTAGTCTATGTAAAGATGAAGATGCAAAAAGTATTTTCTGTCCTTTAATCTCTCAAAATGAAATGGATTCTAAGAGCGAAAAAATACAACACTCTGCAAATAAAGCTATAGAAATAGCTAAAAAAGAAAATATTTCAAAAGAAGATTATGATTCAATTATTAGTGACATAAGAGAGTTAGAAAAAGATAGTAAATTAATTATGGATAAACTAGAAGCTTGATAAGCTTCTAGTTTTTAAGCAAGAGCTATTTTTAGCACCTCATTTAAAGTTTTTACCCCGATTATTTTCATATTTTTTACTACTTCTTCTGGGATATCTTTTAAATCTCTTTCGTAGTTTTTATGTGGGATGATTGCTGTTTTAATATCAGCTTTATAAGCAGCAATTAATTTTTCCTTTAAGCCACCTATTGGTAAAACATTACCCATCAAGTCAATCTCTCCTGTCATCGCAACATCAGATCTTACTTTTTTGTCACTAAAAATAGATGCAATGGCTGTGGTGATTGTTATACCTGCGCTTGGTCCATCTTTTGGTGTTGCGCCATCTGGAACATGAATGTGAAGATTATATTGGTTGTAAATGCTTTCATCTTCTTTATAAAAAAGATTTTTTGGTGTTTTAATTTGATTTTCATCAATTAAATTTTTAATAAGACTTTGAGCAATTTTTGCTGATTCTTTCATCACATCGCCTAAGCTTCCTGTAAGAGTTAATTCACCTTTGCCTTTAATTTTAATAGCTTCTATTTTTAATACATCTCCACCTACTGCAGTCCAAGCAAGTCCATTTACTTGACCGATTTTATTTTCTTTTTCGTGCTTTTCTATCTCAAAAACTTTCTTACTTAAAAAATCTTTTAAATTTTCAGTATTAATTTGAATGTGTTTAGTATTTTCCTCTAAAAGAAGTTTTTTAACACATTTTCTGCAAACTTCAGCAATCTTTCTTCTTAAATTTCTTACACCTGATTCTCTAGTATATTCATTGACTATTAATTCTATAGCTTCATCATCAAAGCTAATTTCTTTTTCTTTAAGACCATGTTTTTTTATTTCATCAGGTATGAGATAATTTTTGGCTATTTGGAATTTTTCTTGAGGAGTGTAAGAGCTAAGTTCTATAAATTCCATTCTATCTTTTAAAGCAGGTGGAATTAAACTTGCATCATTTGCTGTGGCTATGAAAATGATTTTACTTAAATCGATATTGAAATTTAGATAATAATCTCTAAATTTAGTATTTTGTTCAGGATCTAAGATTTCAAGCAAAACTGCACTTGGATCTCCTCTATGGTTGCGACTTAATTTATCAATTTCATCAAGTACGACAACAGGATTACTTTGTTTAGCTTCTATAAGTCCTTGTATAATGCGTCCTGGCATAGCTCCTATATAGGTTCTTCTATGCCCTCTTAATTCATTTACATCTTCTAAACCACCTAAAGCTATGCGTACTAATTCCCTTTTTAGTGCCTTGGCAACTGAATTTGCTAAAGAAGTCTTACCAACACCTGGAGGCCCAACTAAACACAAGATAACTTTTGCGCCATCTCTATCTTTAATTTTACGTTTTTCTAAAAGTTCTTTAACTGCAAAGTATTCTTCAATACGCTCTTTTGGTTTTTCTAATGCATAATGATCACTGTTAAGTTGCAAAGATACATCTTTTAAATTAAGTTTTTTCTTTGAAGAGTGTTCAAAAGGTATATCTAAAACTGTTTCTATGTAAGTTTGTACCATAGATGCTTCTGAGTTATCTTGATGAATTCTTTCATATTTTTGAATTTGTTTTTTGATTTCTTTGTAAGCTTCTTCATACATGAAATCTTTTTTCTTTTCTAATTTTTTATTGTATTCTTCTACTTCGCTTTCTTTTTGTATGTCACTTCCAAGCTCTCTTTGAATTTGCTTGAGTTGTTCTTTTAGGAAATATTCTTTATTGACTTTATCTATTTTAGAATGAACTTTGTTTTTGATTTCTTTTTGGATTTTATTTGCTTCGATTTCCTTAGCTAAATAATCAATTAAATTTAAAAGCTTGGTTTCTAAATTAGTTTCGATAAAAAATTCATATGCTTGTTGTTTTTTGATTTTGATAGAATTTAGTATTAAATCACAAATTCTACTAGGTTCGACATCTTCTTCTATGGTTCTTAAAAGATCAGGCGGAAAATAGTGGCTCACAGTAGATAAAGCTTTGGCTTTTTCTCTTACCACTTCGATGATTGCTTCTTTTTTTGTGTTGCATAGTGGCTCTTGATGAATTAAATCAACTAACGCAAATAAAGGATCATCTGAGATCTTCTCAAGAATCTTAGCTTTAGCATAGCCTTGAAATAAAATTTTAATTCTACCATCAGGTAGTGGAACTTTTCTCATAATAGTTCCAATAACACCACAATCATAAATATCATCAAAACCTCGCCCACCTTCAATTTTTGATGGTGCTACAAAAATCATACTTTCATTTTGTAAAGCAGTATCTAAGGCTTTGATATTTTGCATGTCATTTAAAAAAATTGGTGTTATCATAAAAGGGTATAAAAAAAGCTCATCTTCTACAAGAACAGGAAGTTTTGTTGGATAGTTTTGAGTATTTTCTAATTTCATTACATTATACCTTCTTCAAATATTTTTCTATACCATGGAAGTTCTGGTTTAATCATATCGATTTTATTAAAATCGGAATTTTCTATTTTTTGCTTATAAATCTCATAGCTTTGCTCTCTATTTTTTTTCTCGTATAACTCTGCTATGCTTGTATCAAGGTAAAAAACTGCAAGATTAAATTTAGTAAGCATGGTATCAATTAAATCATTATATTGCACATTAGGGTAATTTTGATTATATTCATTGATTTCTTCTATTGTTTTTAGCATTAGCGCTTGGTTGCGATTTGGTACAGCAAAAGAGTCAAATTTGGCTTTGATTTTTAAATATCTTATATAAGCTACATTTTTTGAGTCACCAAATTTGTTTAAATATTCATCAAGATAAAAATTTGCCATTTCGTATTCTTCTTCACTAATGTGAGCTTGGGCTAATATAAGTAAAGTTTGTTCTAATAATGGATCAGCAATATGCTCAGCTGCCATTGAGGTATAATGTTTATCAGCTGCTTCAAGATTTTTTTCTTGTAAATCTTTTATAATTTGTTGATACCATTCCATTGAACTTAGATTATATAAATCTTCAGCCTTTTTTGAGCTGCATGCTCCTAAAAATAAACCTGCAATAATAAGCGAAAAAATAAAAAGTTTTTTCATGACGTTACCTTATAAATTTATATAGTTTATAATTATAGTGTTTTTATGTTTATGAAAATGTTAATTTTTAAATTAAAATTATAATCAAAAAGTTGGAACTAAAATTGCTTTATGAGTTGTAATTTCTTAGTCAATAGATTTTAGGAGGCAAAATGAACTTAGAAGTTAAATGTCCTATTTTGGGGTTTGAAGATACCAAAAATATGAACTTTTACAAAATAGATGAGGTTTTTTATAGACTTAAAAGCCTTGATGGCAAAGATTTTTCTTTTGTAATGATTGATCCTTATATGATCCGTCCTGATTATGATTTTGAAGTACCTGATTATTATCAAGAATTATTAGCTTTAAATGAACAAACTAATTTTGGCGTATTTGTTATAGTGGCTATTAATGAGCCATTAGAAGAATCTACTGTGAATTTTTTAGCACCTGTTGTGATGAATTATGATAATAATTCTTTAGTGCAAGTGATTTTAGATACAAGTAAATATCCTAATTATTTTCAATCTGAAAAGATTTCAGCTTTTATTAAACAAACAAAATAATGTCTGAAATTTATATTTTAGGAAATGGTGCTATGGCAAGTGCTATAGCTAAAGGTTTGAAAGATACTTATAAAGTAGTTATTGTTGCTAGAGATTTAAAAAAAGCTAGTAGTTTAAATTTAGAAGTTTTATCTTATGAAGAATTTGATTTAGAAGATAAAAATGTTATTTTAGCATTTAAACCTTATGCTTTAGAAGAAGTAGCTGTTAAATTAAAAGGCAAGGCAAGATGGCTTATTTCAGTTTTAGCAAATACTACTTTTGAGCAACTTCATTGTGTTAATGCGCAAAATTATATAAAAATCATGCCAAATACAGCAGCTGAATTTAAAGCCTCAGCGACTGCGTATTTGATGGAAAATGATTCATATAGAGATGAAATTTTATCTTTGTTAAATACTTTTGGTAAAGCCATAAGTTTGCAAAATGAAAAAGAATTTGATGTGGCTATGGTTTTAAGTGGGTGTGCTCCTGCGTTTTTGGCTTTGGTAGCAGAAAGTTTAGCAAATGCAGGTGTTAAAAATGGTTTAAAAAATGAGCTTAGCTATGAGCTTACTCGCGCTTGTTTTGAAAGCTTTAGTGCTTTGTTTAACCATACACATCCTGCTATTATCAAAGAAAAAATTTGTTCTCCAGCAGGGGTAACTATAAGAGGAGTTGAGGCTTTAGAAAAAAGAGCTTTGCGCGGTACTTTTTTTGAAGCTTTTAATGCAAGTTTAAACAAATGAAGCAAGCTTTTAGTCTCCTAGAGCTTGCTTTTTGTATTGTAATTTTATCTTTTGTTTTTGGATTTTATTATCTTATATTTGCAAATAAATCTTTAAATGTTATATGGCAAAATCAAATCCTTTTTAATGAAGAAAAAGAGTTATTTATGCAAAATCCTTCATATAAAGCAAAAGAAGTAAATATAAATACTTATAACTTTTTAGAATACACTAGTGATGAGTTTAAACTCAAATCTTTAAAAGTAAAAGATTTATCCTATAAAGAAGCTTTTATAGATGAAAAAAGCTTTTAGTTTATTAGAGCTTGCGCTAAGCATTGTTATCTTGGGTGTATTGATTGCTATCTTAAGCAATCCGGCTATACATCTTTATAATCATAGTTATAAAATTAAAAATTCCAACACAGTATTTTTAAATTTAAACCAAACTTTGCTTAGTATGGAAAAAATTTATCACTCTTGTTTAAATGCGACATTGACAAGTAGTTCTTTTGAGTGCTATATGAGTGCAAATGATGATATTTTTTATGATTTATCATTAAAAAAATTAAACTTTAGTGGCATTATTTTAGAAAACAATGAAAGTTTTTTTAGTCCAAAAAGCAATTTACATTTTATAGAAAATGGAAGTTCTAAAGGAATTTTAAGTAATTATAAAGATATGCATAGTGAAAAAAAGTTAAAAATATATGCTAATGATTATATGTATTTTTATGATATACAAAATTCAAAAATTTATAAAGCACTAGTTAGTGATAGAGAGAAAATCCATTTTAATAGTGAGAAATTTAGTGGATTTTATACTATTTTATATGCTTATGTTAGAGTATATTTAGAAAATGAAAATATTTATATGCAAATAGATGATTTAAATCATAACAAACGATCTTTTTTACTAGCTCAAAATATTTCAAGGCTTATTTTCAAGCAAGATGATAAGACGCTAAAAGTTCTAATATGCGATAAAAGTCAAAATGAATGTTTATCAAAGTGGATGTTTTTATGAAAAAATCGTTTGCTATGGTTTATACAATATCTTTTATTTTATTTATCTCTTTTGTTATGGCATTTGTAATAAAAATTTCTTCATATTCTCCAAGAATTATGAAAGATTTAACTCTTTATACCCAAGGGAAGATTTTACTTCATGATGTAAAAGAGCTTTCTAAATATTTTTTATATCAAGCCTATTTAGAGGGTAAAGAATGCTTAAATGAATATAATTTTGAATATAATAATATAAAAATACGAATTGATTATGCCTATCCTTTGGGTGAGTGTAAAGGATATAAATTGATAGCAAATGTTGCTAATGCAAAAAGCATTATAGCGGTAAATATTAGCGTGTTATTAAATGACAATAAAGCAGTAAATGAAGAAGTGTTTTTACAAAAAAGTTTTTTTGTTTATCCTAAATTAGATTGAATGTAAGTTTGAATTCCAATGGCTATCATTTTTACTCCCATAGCCATAATAAAAACTAAAGCAATACGTGAAAAAACATAAAGCACAAGTTTTCCTATGACTTTTTCAATGGTAGCTGAAAAGTGGAATAAAACAAAAATAAAAGCAAAGGTAAGTAGTACAGAAGCTATAGCTATAGCTAAATTTTGATCTTCTGAAATAACCACTATCGTTGAAAGTGTTCCAGGACCTACTAGCATAGGAAATGCCATTGGGACTATACTTTTTTTCAATAATTCTTTATGACTTAATCCTTGATAATGTTGAAATTGAGAACTTGATGGAGTAAAAAGTAAGTTTTTAGTGCTCATAATGATTAAAATCAAACCACCTGCAACTCGTAAATCATTAATATCTATTTTAAATAAATATTTCATGATAAATGGCCCAGAAAGTAAAAAAACTAAAACAATACAAAATGCAGTATAAATGATATTTCTAAAAAGTTTTTTTCTTGTATCAGCATCTAAGCCCTCAGTCATTGCGAGAAATTGAGGAAGATTTCCAAAAGGATTTAAAACTGCTATAATAGCAACAGAAGCAAGTAAGATAACATAAATTTCAGATTCTATATCTGAAAACATAAAACAACCTTTTATTTTCCCAAGCTAAAAAGCTTGGGTTTGATTTAATAATTATAATCCTTCAAAAGGATTAGTAACAACTTCTTTTCTATCTACGATATAAGGGATAAGTGCTACATGTCTTGCGCGTTTAATAGCAACTTCAACCATTTCTTGGTGTTTTTTGCTAGTGCCTGTTAAACGGCGTGGCATAATTTTAAATCTTTCCGATAAAGCATGTTTTAATAATGCTGTATCTTTATAGTCAATGAAATCAACTTTAGCTTCAGTGTATTTGCAATATTTACGTGAATATTTTCTTTTTTCTGCCATGATTTTTTCCTTTAAAATGGTAATTCTGTATCATCATCATATTTATCAATATCAATTTCCTTCATAGGGGGTTCTTTTTGAGGATTTTGATAAGTATTAGATGGATTTGTTCTAGTTTGTACTTGAGCATAAGGATCAAAACTTTGTTGTTGGTTAAAATTTTGATTATAACCATAATTTTGATTGTCAAAATTGTTTTGTTGGTTATTTTGTACAGTTGAACCTAACATTTCTAAATTCTCAACTTGAATACTGTGTTTTGATCTATTTTGTCCATTTTGATCGCTCCATTGCTCAAATCTTAAACGACCTTCAATTAAAACTTTACTACCTTTGTTAAGGTATTGATTAGCAATCTCTGCTGTTCTACCAAAAAAACTAATGTCGATAAAGCAGGTTTCTTCTCTTTTTTCTCCTGTATTTGTACTAAATCTTCTTGTTACAGCTATAGCAGAAGAGCCTATTGCGCTACCTGATGGAGCATAGCGCATCTCTATATCCCTTGTAAGATTACCTACTAAAACGACTTTATTAAACATTAATTAGCCTTCTGTACTTTCGCTAGCTTTGATTTCTTTTTTATTTTGTTTGATACCTTTGCTTAGTTTTTCCCAAGCCGCAATTTCTTTTTTATTTTCATATTTTACGATTAAAAATCTAATTACTTCTTCAGTGATTCTTAATACCCTTTCAAGCTCTGCTATTAAATTTGTAGGAGCTTTGAAATAAATCACAAAATAAGTTCCTCTTTCGTATTTTTTAATTTTGTACGCAAGTTTTCTTGTTCCCATTGGAACTACGCTTTCAATTTCTGCGCCATTTTTTGTAAGGACTTCTTTTACGAATTCCAACTTAGCACTTACTTCTTCTTCTGTAAGTGTCGGTTTTAATATGAATAAAACTTCATAATGTCTCATTTAATTTCTCCTTATGGATATAAAGCCTAAAATTTTTAGGCAAGGATTTGCATAAAATGCAAATTTTATTTTACCATAAGTTTTCTTAATTTAACTTTTCAACATGGAACTAAGTTGTAAAAGAGTTGCGATTAAAAACTCTTTTTTTTCTATTTTAGAATTCTTTTTTAATTCATATTCGCAATTACAAAGTGTCAAAAAGATATGTTTATATTGTGATATTTTAATCATAAGAGCTTGTTTTTGAAGATTTTGTGCCACAGAAATAGGCGGGGCATAGCCTAAAATTTCTTTTAAGTCTAAATTCCCATAAATTTTAACATGTAATGCAATTTTAAAAAGTCTAGAAAAATTTGCATATAAGGCGTTAATCAATGCTATTTCATTATAATTTTCTAAAATATTTTCAAGTTCGTTTCTTAAATCTTGTTTTTGCATTAATTTATCAAAAAAACTTTCAAAACTAATAGTACTTAAACTATAACAATGCTCTTGAATGATTTTTTCATCGATATTTAAACCATTAAATTTATTTAACTCATTAGCTGCTAAATATAAATTTTCATTAAAATTATAAAAAAGAGTATAAAGGGCATTTTGAGTGATGTTAATATTTAACTCTTTAGCTTTTAAAGCTAGTAACTCCATGCCCTCCTTAGCTGAATTTACTCTATAAAATCTACAAAAATTATTAGAAAAAATTTTCTCCGCTTCACTTTGTTTAGAACTTTCATCATAAATTTCAAGTAAAAAATAATTATCTTGTGAATTTTGACAAAGCTGTAAAAGTTGTTTGAGTTCTTTACTTGGGATTTTCTTTTGAGTTTTGATTTCTAGTAGTTTTCTTTCGCTAAATAAGGAAGCGCTAGATAAATAATCATAAGCTTGCTTAAAATCATATTCTTCAAAATAAAATCTTAAACTCTCATCAAAAGAGTATTTATCTTTAATAAATTTAGCATAAAGCTCTATTTGGAAATTATCCGCTCCATAAAGCAAGAAATAATTAGGAAAACTATTGCTATTAAGTAAGCTTTGGAGTTGATTTTTATACATTTTGGTTTCTTTCTAAACTAAAATGCTTGGTGATTTTGCCAAAAATTTTAGCACTAACAATATCCACTTCAGTGATTTCTACTTCTACATTTTCTAATAAATTTGCCCTTGAACCTATGATGGTAATCAAAGCTCCTTTAATTTCATCATTTAATTTTACTTGCAATGAACTTTGATTTTCTACCACCAAAGCCTTAAATCTTTTTCCTATATTTTCTTTTGCCCATCTTGCAAATTTTCTATCCATGAAATGCCAAGCAACCTTATCTGCTTCTCTTTCTAATAAGCTTAATTCCTCACAAGTGCTTTGTATATTTAAAAGTAAATAATTAAACATTTTTTCATCATTGTTGATTTTAGCCTTTAAAAGTCTATGCAAAATAAGATCAGAATATCTTCTAATAGGACTTGTAAAATGGGTATATTTATCAAAACCTAAGCCAAAATGCCCTGCATTTTCACTAGAATATTCTGCTTTTTTTTGCGCCTTGATGATGAGTTTATCTACTTCTTCTCTTATATTTAGCTCATTTGCTAAGACTTGAATGTCTTTAAATAATTCTATGACATTATTTTTAGGATTAATATCTATACTAAGTGTTGAAAGATCAGCTAGCAATTGATCTATTTTTTTATAATCAGGACTTAAATGATTTCTAAAAACTCCTATATCAATGAGTTTTGCTGCAGCTTTATTAGCTAAAAGCATGCAATCTTCGATTAAATTATGCGAGGCAGTGTCATTTTCAAGGCGTGTTTTTATGAGTTTATTATTTTCATCTAAAGTCATTCTTAGCTCTTGGGTTTTAAACTCACAAGCATTTTTTAATCGTTTTTTTCGTAAATTTTGAGTGATTTTGAAAACCTCATAAAGCCAATTAATCGCACCTAAATCTTCTTGCGTTTGTAAATACTCATCAACTTCATCGTAATTAAAACGGCGTTTTGAGTTGATAATAGCCTCAAAAAGCTCTTCTTTAATCACTTCATTGTTTTGATCTAAGCTTATTTTAAAACAAAATGCTAACCTATCTTCATTAGGTTTTAGTGAGCAAATATTTTCACTCAAAGCTCTTGGCAACATAGGTATAGCAATATGAGGAAAATAAATCGAAAAGCCTCTTGATCTTGCTTCTTTATCAATGGCGCTATAAGCATGCACATAAGCACTTACATCAGCTATGGCTACATAAATGGCATGTTCATTTTTATCATAATAAATTGCATCATCAAAATCTTTTGCATCAATTGGATCAATGGTGCAAAAATTTAAATTTCTAAGATCTTTTCTTGATGGATACATACTTACATCAACTTTATCTCCATAAGCTTTTGCTTCATTTTCACATAAATTATCAAAAATTGCATTTTTATTAAAAAGTGCTAAGGAAATTTTTTCATCCACAAAATCATCATCAATATGCCCTATCACTTCAGTGATATTATTATCATGATTTTCTATTTTTAAAATAGTTCCTAAAGGCAGAGCTTTTAAGGATTTTTGAGAGGCTTTTAAGGCACATGTAAGTCCTGTTTGAATATTTACTCCAAGGACTGCTTCGCCGTATTTTTTAGTCATAACCAAAGATGTTTCATGGGCTCTTTTAAGTATTAAAATAACTTTAGCACTTGGGCGCTTTTTTTTAAGAGGAAGTAATTTTGCCACAACTATATCAGCATAATTTGCTCCTTTTAAATTTTTATTTTCTATGAGTAAATCACGCTTAAAAGCAGGATCAAAACTTTCTAAAAATCCCGTTCCATTAACAGAAATATCAATTTTACCAAAAGTAAAGCCATCTTTTAAATAGTATTTGTTTTTATAAAATTTAATAATATCACAAGTTAATAATTCTCTAATTATTTGCTTGTTTTTATTGGTAATTTCATTAGCATTTAGACCATAACTTAGTTGATTAAATAATTCTTTCATAAGACTCTTTATAGTAATTTTTCAAAACTTAAATTTTATCATAAAAGGATTAAATTTATATTTTTTAGTTATAATCTTTGCTTTAATTTTAATTTTAGGAGTGCATAATGGCTGTATCAATTTATTATGATAAAGATTGTGATATTAATTTAATAAAATCAAAAAAAGTAGCTATTATAGGTTTTGGCTCTCAAGGTCATGCTCATGCTATGAATTTAAGAGATAGTGGTGTAGAAGTGATCATAGGCTTAAAAGAGGGTGGGCAAAGTTGGGCAAAAGCTCAAAAAGCAAATTTTATAGTAAAAAGCGTAAAAGAAGCTACTAAAGAAGCAGATTTGATTATGATTTTAGCTCCTGATGAAATTCAAAGTGAAATTTTTAATGAAGAAATTAAACCTGAATTAAAAGCAGGTAAAACTCTAGCATTTGCACATGGATTTAATATCCACTATGGACAAATTATTGCTCCAAAAGGCATAGATGTGATTATGATAGCTCCTAAAGCTCCAGGTCATACTGTAAGGCATGAATTTAGTATAGGCGGGGGTACTCCTTGTTTAATTGCTATCCACCAAGATGAGAGTAAAAATGCTAAAAATTTAGCTTTAAGTTATGCTAGCGCTATAGGCGGTGGTAGAACAGGTATTATAGAAACGACTTTTAAAGCTGAAACTGAAACAGATTTATTTGGCGAACAAGCGGTGCTTTGTGGAGGACTTAGTGCTTTAATCCAAGCTGGTTTTGAAACCTTAGTTGAAGCAGGATATGAGCCTGAAATGGCGTATTTTGAGTGTTTGCATGAAATGAAATTAATTGTAGATTTGATTTATCAAGGCGGTATTGCTGATATGAGATATTCTGTTTCTAATACAGCTGAATATGGAGATTATATCACAGGACCTAAGATTATTACCAAAGAAACTAAAGAGGCTATGAAAGGTGTTTTAAAAGACATACAAAATGGAAGTTTTGCTAAAGATTTTATCTTAGAAAGAAGAGCAAATTTTGCAAGAATGCACGCAGAGCGTAAATTAATGAATGATTCTTTGATAGAAAAAACAGGACGCGAACTTCGCGCTATGATGCCTTGGATTAGCGCTAAAAAATTAGTCGATAAAGATAAAAACTAATTTGAAAACTATAAATAAAAAATACAAAGTGCTTCTAGCGCTTTGTCTTATTGTGTTTGGAATTTTTCTTTTTGCATTTGGAGCTTTGTTTTTAAAAAAAGAAGAAAATAAAACCTTAGACTATAATCAAACCATAGTTAAAAAAGAACCATTACCACCTACAAAAGAACAAGAAAGCAATTTTAGTTTTAATGATATAAATTTGACTTTAGAAAATGAAAAATTAGAATTTTTAGATAAAAATATTAGTGAAATTTTAAATTTAAACCCTGTAAATACAGAGTTAAATCAAACTAAAGAGGATAATCAAACTTTAATTTTAGAAGTAATAGATCAAAATACAAGTAAAGAATTAATCAATAAAGAGCAAAATATATCAGATAAAAACGAGAATAATAAAACTCAAATCTTAGTGCAAAAAAATAGCAAACCTCGTCTAGCAATTATTATAGATGATATGGCAAGTCACACTCATGTAGATATGCTTAAAAAAACAAATTTAAAATTAATCCCATCTTTTTTTCCACCTGATAAACGCCATCCTTATACAGCTGAGTTCGCAAAGGATTTTGACTTTTTTATGGTGCATTTGCCCCTTGCTGCTATAAAATATGACAAGGCAGAATTAAACACTTTACACCCTAGCGATGATATGCAAAAAATAAGCAAACGCGTAGCTTTTGTAAAAGAGCAATTTCCAAAAGTAAAATTTATTAACAACCACACAGGAAGTTTATTTACTGCAAATAAGCAGGCTATGGAAAAATTATTTAGCGCCTTTAAACAAAATGATTTTATTTTTGTAGATTCAAGAACTATAGGAAATTCTAAAGCTAAAATTTTAGTAAGTCATTTTGAACAACCTTATATAGCTAGAGATGTTTTTTTGGATAATGAAGATGATATAGCATATATTAAAAACCAACTCAGACAAGCAGTAGAAGAGGCAAAAAAGAAAGGTTTTGCTATCGCTATTGGTCATCCAAGAGAAAAGACTTTTAAGGCTTTGGTGCAAAGTAAAGATTTGTTAAATTCAGTTGAGCTTGTGTATTTAAATGAAATTTATTGAGAATATTGAAGATTTTAAAAATCTTTTAAATCCACCTTCAAAGATTTATTATAAAGGTAATTTAGAGCTTTTAAATGCTAGAAAAGTAGCTATTATAGGTTCTAGAAAAATGAGTGTTTATACTAAAAATTGTCTTGTTGAATTGGTGACTTTGTTAAAAAAAGCTAAGGTTTGTGTAGTAAGTGGCGGAGCTTTGGGGGTGGATATCCAAGCAGCTAAAATAGCTTATCCTCAAACCATAGCTATATTTGCTAATGGGCTTGATGAGATTTATCCAAAAGCAAACACAAATGAAATTTTAAATATTTATGAAAATGCTTTGGCTTTAAGTGAAAATGAAGGAAATTACAAGGCAAAGCCCTATGATTTTTTATTAAGAAATAGACTTATTATTGCTTTAAGTGAGGTTGTTGTAATAGCTCAAGCTGATTTAAAAAGTGGTTCTATGCAAAGCGCAAGGCTTGCTTTAAGTATGAATAAACCTATATATGTATTACCTCATAGGAAAAATGAAAGCGAAGGGACAAATCTACTTTTAGCTACAAAAAAAGCAAATTTAATTCATGATTTTGAAGAATTTGTAAGAATGTTTGGAGAACTTCATCATGAGCAAAGTGAAGATGATTTGTTAAGTTTTTTAAAACATGAAGACGATTTAGAAAAAGTTTTAAAAAAATTTGGCGATAGAGTTTATGAGTATGAACTTGAGGGTTTGGTAGAAATTTCTGGAGTAAAAATAAGAACTTGTTTATGAAAACTTTAGCATTAGATATAGGCTTAAAGCGTATAGGTGTTGCATTGTGTATTAATAAAAGCATAGCTATGCCACTTGAAGCTATTATTAGAAAAAATCGTAATCAAGCAGCAAATGAGGTAAAAAAATATATCAAAGAGTATGATATCAATACTTTAGTAGTAGGAATTCCTTTAGGTGGATCTAGTGAAGATGAAATGCGAAAAAGGGTAGAGCATTTCATATCTTTACTTGATTTTGACAAAGAAGTTTTTTTTGTTGATGAGAGTTTTAGTTCTAAAAACGCACAAGAACTTGGCATGGTGAATTTAAAGAAAAAAGATGGCAAGCTTGATTCTTTAGCTGCGTATTTATTTTTAAAGGATTTTTATGGCCTTACTTGATTTAAATACAGCTTTAGATGAAATTTATACAAAAGAGCAAAAAGAACAAATCTTTCAAAGTTTTAATCAAGAAAAATATATTAATATTTTTAGAAATTCCTTACTTGTTGATAATGAAAAACTAGAAGAAATTTTAAATAATGAAAATATAAAATTTGAAAAAATTGATCCATATTGCTATAAAATACCTAGTATTTTCAAAAGCAAATTAAGTTCACTGAAAGCTTTTGAAGAGGGTAAGTTTTATATACAAAATTATTCTTCATACTTATGTGCTAAAACTTTGGGTGTTAAAGCTGGTGAGAGTGTGCTAGATATGTGTGCAGCTCCTGGTGGAAAAAGCTTAAATTTAGCTAATTTTATGCAAAATGAGGGTTATTTAGCAAGTTGTGAATTATCTAAAACACGTTTTTTTACCTTAAAAACTACTATGGATAATTATCAAGTTAAAATTGCAAAATGTTTTTTAAAAGACGCACGCACTATAGGTAAAGCTTGTCCTTTGAAATTTGATAAAATTTTACTTGATGCACCTTGCTCAACTTTTGCAAAAATGGGTTTTGAAATACAAAAAAACACAAAAGAAATTAAGCAAATAGCAAATTTGCAAAAAAAACTTTTGCATTCAGCATTGTTGGCTTTAAAACATGGTGGTGAGTTGGTGTATAGTACTTGTACATTTTTAAGAGAAGAAAATGAAGCAGTTTTAGAAAATGCATTAAGAAATGAAAATTTTAAATTAGAATTGCTTGATTTTGATTTAGCTAATGTTAATTTTATTTACTCAAAAAGTGATGAGTTTGATTTATCATTTGCCAAAAGAGTTTTACCAGATGACTATGCAGATGGGTTTTTTATAGCAAAAGTGAAAAAACTTTAAAAATCAATAAATTTAAATGTGAAAAATATTTTTATTCATAAAACTTAAAGTGCTATTTTTAGGTGCTTAGAAGCTAAAATCACATTGTGAAACTCTTGTGAATAAAATATCAAAATTTTGAAAGCTTAAATTAAAGTAGTAGTAAATAAATATAATAAAAAATATATAAAGATAAATAAGCACGAGGCTTATTTATCTCTTAAGTTTAATTCGCTGATTAATTTAGTGTAAGCTTGATAATCTTTTCTTTTTAGATAAGATAAAAGTCTTTTTCTTTGACCAACAAGCTTTAAAAGACCTAAACGAGAAGAAAAATCTTTTTTGTAGATTTTTAAGTGTTCTGTTAAATCTGAAATTCTTGCACTTAAAAGTGCGATTTGAACTTCTGGAGAACCTGTATCTCCTTCTTTTCTAGCAAATTTTGCAACTATTTCTGCTTTTTTAGCCGAATCTAAAGCCATAATAGACCTCCTGAGCGGTATTTAAAATAAAAAGTGCAATTATAACTAAAAAAACAAAAAAAATGCTGAATTTTAAAAAATATGAAATTTAATATTTATCGATACTTATTTTTGATATAATAAAAATTTTTATTAATAACCAAAAATAATATATTATATTTATAACTTGAAAGGAACAAATGTTATTTACCAAAGCTAGCGAATATGCTTTATTGTCTTTAATTCATATAGCAAAATCTCAAGAACCGCAAGATGTAGATACTATGTCAAACGTTTTGGATATACCAAAAAGTTTTTTAGCAAAAATTTTACAAGCTCTTGCTAAAGATGCACTTTTGAAATCTTATAAGGGTGCTAAAGGTGGATTTATGCTTGTTAAAAAGCCAAGTGAATATACTTTAAAAGAAATTATTAATAGCGTAGAGAAAAAATCTATTAATGTTTTTGAGTGTAGCAATGGAATTTGCCCTTCTCAAAAAGAAGATAATTGTAAAATTATGCCAATTTTAGTGAAACTTCAAAATAAAATCGATGATTTTTTAGTTTCTATTACTTTAGAGGATATTATTCAAAATAATGGCTAAAAGAGATATTTTTAGCTTAGTGTTGCCTTGGGTTGCTCCACTTGTTGCACCTATTTTAAAGGCAAAAAGCTTAACTATAGTAGCTGTAATTATTGCAATTTTAGCTATTATTATAGTACCTTTACCAAGTATAGTTTTAGACTTTTTTCTTGCTTTAAGTATAGCAATTTCGGTTTTAATTATTTTAATTTCTTTATATATACCAAAGCCTACGGATTTAACAACTTTTCCGACGTTGATTTTAATTATCACGCTTTTTAGACTTTCACTTAATATTGCCACAACGCGTATGATTTTAAGTGAGGGTCATCAAGGTCCAGCTGCTGTTAGTGATATAGTGGCAAGTTTTGGAGAATTTGTTGTTGGTGGTAATTATGTTATAGGTATGGTTGTTTTTTGTATTTTGGTTTTGATTAATTTTATGGTTGTAACTAAAGGTAGTACAAGGGTTTCTGAAGTTCAAGCAAGATTTACTCTTGATGCAATGCCAGGTAAACAAATGGCTATTGATGCGGATTTAAATGCAGGTTTGATTGATGAAAAAACTGCACGTGCAAGACGTCAAGAAATCATAGCTGAGGCAAATTTTTATGGAGCGATGGATGGTTCTTCTAAATTTATAAAAGGAGACGCTGTTGCTGGGATTATCATTACTATTGTAAATTTAATTGGTGGCTTTATGATAGGTTATTTTCAGCATGATATGGAGCTTGGAGAATGTGCCTCAACTTATACTATATTAACAATAGGTGATGGACTTGTTTCTCAAATTCCTGGACTTATAACTTCAACAGCAACTGCTATCATTATCACGCGTGCTAGTAAAGATGAGGATAATTTTGCTGAAGGTTCTATTAATCAGCTTTTAGGAGAATATAAAACACTACTAATTGTAGGTTTTGTTTTATTTATTTTTGCTTTAGTACCTGGTTTACCACATTTTTCTTTGGGTTTTATGGCTTTGGTATTTTTGGGTCTTGGTTATATGATAAAGCAAGTGCAAGAGGGTAAAATTCAAATCAACGCAATTTCGGCTAAAAAATCCCAAGAAGCTGATGAACAAGAGCAAAATAAACCTCAAAAACGCAGTGAGGAAGAAATTTTAAAAGAAGAAGAAAATAAAATCACAGATATTTTAAAATTAGAAATTTTAGAATTAGAATTAGGTTATGGACTTATTAAGTTAGCAGAAAGTGAATTAACAGAGCGTATTAGATCAACAAGACGCAATATAGCTCAAAGTTTAGGCTTTTTAATGCCTAAAATTAGAATTAGAGATAATTTACAATTAAAGCCTAATGAATATACTTTTAAACTCAAAGGTGTGGGTATAGCTAGTGCTGAAATTTATCCTGATAAATATCTAGCTATGGATAGTGGTTTTATAACTGAACCTATCGAAGGTATAGCTACTAAAGAACCTGCTTTTAATTCTGATGCTTTGTGGATAGAATCATCTTTAAAAGATGAGGCAACGTTAAATGGTTATATTGTAATTGATCCAGCAAGTGTGATTTCAACCCATATGAGTGAGCTTATAAAAGCTAATGCTTCAGAGCTTTTAACTAAACAAGAGGTTCAAAATTTATTGGATAAAATCAAAAATGATTATCCTATCGTGGTAGATGATTGTTTAAGAGTTGCTAGTATAGGTTTAATCCAAAAAGTTTTAAAAGCTTTACTTAAAGAACATATTCCTATTAAAGATATGCTTACAATTTTAGAATCAATTAGTGATATAGCTGAAGTAAGTAAGAGTTTGGATATGATTATTGAGCATGTAAGGGCCTCTTTAGCAAGAGCAATTACAAATTTATATGTGGATGAAAAAGGACAAATTAGCTTTTATATTTTTGATGCTGCTGCGGCTGCAAAATTAATGGAGCATGTGCAGTTTAAAGATGGTTCGTATCATTTAATGATAAATGTAGCTCAAACTGGTGCTTTGGTGGAAGCTTTAAAAGCTGAACTTGCAAGTGTGGCAAATACAAGAATTAAGCCTTTCTTGCTTTGTGTTGAGCCACAACTTAGAAAATTTATCGCTGATATTTGTTCTAATTTTGGTATTAATATTACGGTTTTAAGTTTTGCTGAGATTGCAGAAAATACCAAATTTGAAACAGAAGGCATCATAAAAGTTGATAATTTATAAAGGAAAAATATGAAAATTTATCATCTTTCACATACGGATTTAGATGGTTATGCTTGTCAGTATGTGCTAGATTTTTATTTTAAGAATTGTTATTTTTATAATTCTAATTATGGTAAAGAGATTAATGAAAATTTTAATGTGATTTTTAAAAATATAGAGGAAGATTTAAAGCAAAATCCTAATGAAGAATTTGTGATTTTAATCACGGATTTAAATTTAACATTAAGTCAATGTGAAGATTTTCAAAAAGCTATAGAAGGTAAAAAAATCAAACTTTTACTTTTAGATCATCATCAAAGTGGCTTAGAATGTATGCAAAAATATCCTTGGTATTTTTTAGATGATAAAAGATGTGCTACTAAGATTGTTTATGATTTTTTTAGTAAATGTTATGGCGAAAATAAGGCTTTGTCAGAATTTGTAGATGTGGTAAATGCAGTAGATATTTGGTTGAGTGAAGATGAGAACTTTGAACTTGGAAAAGTACTGCTTGGTATGGTTTCTGGAGCAAAAGAAATCAATAGAGTAATGTTTGCACAAGAAAATATCAAATATCTTTTTTATCTTTTTGATGTTTGTAGAAAATACATTCATCAAAAAAATGCTCATATTAATTTAGATGATGATTTGCATGGCTTAAAAAAATCTTTTTTTAAAAAAGAAAATGATGATACTTTAAGCAATTTAATTTCCAAATTTGTGGTAGAAAGACTAAGTGTAAATAAAGAAAAATTTAGTGTATTTTATAAAGGAAGTAAAGGTTTATTAACTTCAAATATAGGCAATACTTCTGTAATTGGAAATGATTTTTTAATGCAAAATCCCGATTTTGATTTTTTTGTTGATCTTAGTTCAAGAAAAACCTTAAGTTTTAGAGCAAATAATAAAATCGATGTGAGTTTGATGGCTAAAAGCTTGGTTAATGGGGGAGGGCATAAAAATGCTAGTGGTGGATTGTTTGCTGCGTATAAAGATAGCTCTAATTATGATTTCATAAAAGCACAATTTGTGGATTTGATTAAAAGTAAGGAATTAAAGGAAAATAATGAAAACAAATCATGATTTTAAAGAAGAAATAGAAAATTTACAATATGAATTAAGCATAGTTTTAGAGGCAATGCTTTTGTTTGCTGGGGTAAAAAGAGCAAAATTAGAAAAAGCAATTGGACTTTATATTGATTGTATTGATGATGTTTGTCAAAATACTCAAAAAGAAGGAGTTGATGAGATCTTAGAAGTAGTAGAGTACTTAAAAAATCATCATAAAGATTTATTTGAATGAAAATTTTATTATTGCTTTTTGCGGGAATTTTTTCTTATGCAAATATCTATGAAGATTTAAGTGATTTTGCTTATAATAAACAAAACACGCTAAATTTAAGTTCAAGTCAAGCTTTGTTTTTAGAATACAAACAAAACAAACAAGCTTGTGTGGATATAGTGCTTGCTAAAAATAAGGCTTTCGTGGTTAAAATTTATTCACTGTGTGAAAATTTAAATGAAAAAAGTCTAAATAAATACTTAAATACGCAATTTATAGGTTTATACACTAAAGATTTATCAAAACTAAGAAAAGAAATTGCTGATATTAAAAATATTATGCGTGATTTTATGATTTATTATACCTTACATCAATCTTTTGCAAATGAAATTAAAAAAATGAGTAAAAATGATAAATTACAAGCGTATGAACTAGATGAGAAAAAAGGTGGAAAAATTCTTTACAAGGTTAATAATCAAGCTTGTGTAGTTTTTGATTTATATTTAGATGAAAATTTACAAGCTAGCATGCAAATAAGCGGAATGGAAAATTTGGATAAAACTTGCATGGAGTTAATCTCATCCCCTGATTTTAAAGATTTATCCTTCACAAAAGAGGATATGAGAAAATATAAACTAAAAAACTAATCTAAAAAATCTTAAATAATATAATTTTAAAATTCTACTCAAAGCCATTTTTTTTCTTTCTATATTGGAAAACACATAAGCTTCAAGATCTTGCTTTTCTCTTA